>JBBSBG010000047.1:0-13734 GCA_038251495.1 Cytophagales bacterium | reverse complement strand
TAAAGAAGCGCTCAGTTTTAAATTCGATGTCTAAAAATCAGTTTAAACGAAATGGTGAGCAACGCTGGTCAACCTTTAAAGTTTGTCAAAAGATAAAAAGCTTGAATAGAAACTCAGAAGAAAATGCTGCTTTGAAACAGAGAGTGCGGTATGAAATAAAATTGTCTTTGAAGTTGTTAGATATTCGATTGGCGTTCGCTTATTACAAATTGCTTCAATCCCTTTAACAATCTACTTTCTATTATCCTCCCCCAGCATCATGCTCAAATAACTATCGTATCTGCTCGGGGCGATTAAGTCTTTTTCAAAGGCATCTTTAACAGCGCATTTCGGTTCATGAATGTGCAAGCAACGAGAACCGAATTTACATTCAAGCCGCAGACTTCGCATTTCAGGAAAGTAATCTGAAATTTCTTGTTGCGCCATATTAACCAAACCCCACTCTTTGATTCCCGGGGTATCGATAATGAAGGTGCGTGCATTTACTTCTAACATCTCGGCAAAGGTAGTGGTGTGAGTTCCTTTTTCTGAGAAGTTTGAGATGGCGCCTGTACTCTGTTTGAAAGTGGGTGACAACCGGTTAAGCAAGGTTGATTTACCTACACCCGAATGTCCTGCTATTAGTGTAACTTTTCCGCTAATAATTCTTTCAACTATTTCAATGTCTTGATCTTCGTGTGCCGAAATGGATTCGGTCAACACACCTATGCTTTGATAAAGAGTAAGAATATGTTCTAACTCTTCTGCTTCTTTTTCATTCAGCAAATCTTTTTTGTTAAAGAGAATGACTTGTGGAATCCGAAACGACTCTGCTGAAACTAAAACCCGATCGATAAAACCCAATGATGTACGTGGCTGTTTCAGGGTTGCCATAATCAATACCTGATCGATATTAGCAGCTAATACGCTCGAATGCGCGGTACGCTTAACGGACTGCCGAAGCATGTGATTATCGCGCGGCAGAATTTCAGAGATAATGCCTTCATTTTTATCAATTTCAAAAACAACCCGATCGCCCACAGCAATGGGATTGCTTTCTTTAAATCCTTCAAGTCTTAATTTTCCACGAATCCGGCAAGCATATTTCTTTTGGTCTTCTCCGGTAACTTCATACCAAGAGCCTGTTGATTTCAATACCCGACCGATCATGAAGGAAGAAGTTTGTTGCAGTAAGACATAATCTTCTCAGTCGCGCCAAGATTTTCGACTACATACGATTTCGTCACTTCACAAGCTAATAAATAGTTTTCAGGTCGGCTAATCATGAGTTCATAGTTTGATTTTAATTCAGAATAATCACTCACGGCAAAAGCCCCGCCTCGCATTATAAGTTCTTTAGCTTCTTCGAATTTTTCATAATTTTTGTTTCCAAAGAAAATAGGCACACCATAGCATGCGGCTTCCAAAATGTTATGAAGACCTTTTCCATAGGCACCGCCTACAAAAGCGAACTCGCCATAACGGTATAAACTCGACAGCATGCCCACATTATCAATGATTAGCACATTGTACGTGTTGAGGTGTTGTCTGGTTTTTGAGAAACGAACACTTTTAACATGAATCGAGGTTTCAATTTCTTTTAAGAATTTCTCGTTGATCTCGTGAGGTGCGATGATAAATTTTATTAAACCTTTATTCTCATTGATAAAAGGGGCTAGTACTTCCAGGTCTTCAGGCCAAAGACTTCCAATAACAAACATTTTATCATTGTCTTTAAACTGTTGGGCAAGATCAATTAAATTAGAGTTTTGGGTTATATCATGCACGCGATCGAAACGGGTATCTCCAGAAAGGGTTGCGTTTTCAATTCCAATTTGCTTAAGTAGTTCGATGGATTGACGTGTCTGAACAAAAAGATGATTGAAGTATTTTAAAATTCTGCGGAAGAAACCACCGTATGATTTGAAGAAAATTTGATCCTTTCTAAAAATGCATGACGCAGAGATGAGTGGAATAGCCTTTGTGCTTAATTCTTTCGAATAGTGAAACCAGAATTCGTACTTAATAAATACGGCCAGCGTTGGTTTTGTGATTTCAATAAAGCGTTTTGCATTGCTTGCCGTGTCCCACGGTAAATAAAAAATATAGTCGGCACCCGCATAGTTTTTTCTAACCTCGTAGCCTGAAGGCGAAAAGAAAGTAAGCAGTATTTTAAAATGAGGATGCTGTTTCCTGAACGCTTCCATAATAGGACGACCTTGTTCAAACTCGCCCAAGGAAGCGCAATGAACCCAAACCAGAGGCATCGCATTCCCTGCCAGCGAAGTTTCTAATTTTTTAAAAATGCCTTTACGACCATCAACAAAAAGTCGTGCCTTTGCATGAAAGGTTGCTGCTATCGAAAAGAGCAAGCGGATTATAGCAATTGAGATGGAATAAATAAAACTCACTTGATCTTTAAAATTTAATTTGCCACTAAGGCACAAAGACACAAAACTTTTTAATTCGTATCCCGATAGCTATCGGGACGTAAATTGTAACTCGTAATTCGGATGTCATTTTCCTTTAAAGTCAGGCTTTCGTTTTTCAACAAATGCCTGCATTCCTTCTTTTTGATCTTCAGAAGCAAACGTTAGATAGAAATTTTTTCTCTCAAGTGTAAGCCCTTCATCTAAATGCGTTTCAAAAGAACGATTAATGGATTCTTTTGCCAGTTGAACAGCCACTGGAGAAAGCTGGGCAATCTCCTTCGCTAGCTGAAATGCTTCCTGCAAAAACATTTCTTTAGGAACAACTTTGTTCACCAATCCATAAAAGAGCGCTTCTTCTGCAGAAAGAAATCTTCCCGTAAGGACGAGCTCCATCGCTTTTGCTTTTCCAACAGCTTTGGTCAATCGCTGTGTGCCGCCAGCACCGGGTATAGTTCCAATTTTTATTTCAGGTTGGCCGAACTTTGCAGTCTCGGAAGCGATAATCATATCACATGTCATAGCAAACTCACAACCGCCACCCAATGCAAAGCCTGACACCGCTGCTATAATAGGTTTCTTAGTTTTACGAATTTGATCCCAGGTACTAAACTGATCTATCATCAGCATGTCAATAGCCGTTTTGTCGGCCATTTGTTTTATGTCAGCGCCTGCAGCAAATGCTTGTTCGTTACCAGTAATTATAATCACTCTTACCTGATCATTTTTGTCTAGCAATTGCAACGCATCACGCACTTCTTCCATCAACTGCCTGTTGAGTGCATTTAATTCTTTGGGGCGATTAAGTTCGATGAGCGCGATGTGCAGCTCTTTTTGTTCGGTAACTTTTATGAATTCCATGATAGAAATCTTTTTTGGCAAAGTTAAAGATTTCTATTGGGCTGGCTTAAAAAAAGAAAGGCCGCCTCTCGTTTAAGGCGACCTTTTCTAACCAAAAGGCGGATAAAAAAATGTGCTATGCAAGTTTAGATACTGCAGAATTCGTTCATGTAACCCAGCCTGTTTAGTTTTGAACTATGAAGGTATTGTTTGTGTGTCTTGGTAATATCTGTCGCTCTCCTATGGCAGAAGCTATTTTTAATCATAAAATCAAAGAATTGAAGTTAGAAGATGGCTTTCAGTCAGATTCGTGTGGAACCGGTAATTATCATGTGGGGGGCCTTGCTGACCATCGCACGATCTTTCTATTAAAGAAGAGTGGAGTTGAAATAAATCATGTTGTTAGGCAATTGCAGGACGAGGATTTAGAAGAGTTTGATTGTGTGATTGCGATGGATAAAAATAATCATAACAATATTATGCGATTGCCATCGGCCAATAAGTATGCTGACAAAGTTAAGTTGATGCGTGAGTATGATCCAAAAGGTTTGGGCGATGTACCTGATCCATATCATGGCGTAGAACGCGACTTTCAGGAAGTTTTTGAAATCTTAGATCGGTCTATTGATTCGTTTGTTGCTGATTTGAAATCACAAAATGTTTAATATTACTCTGCCTTTTTTACCACAGAGTTCACAAAGAAAATTTCACAAAGGACACTATAGTTTCGTTGTGCCCTTTGTGCAACCTCTGTGCGCTTTGTGGTAAAGTGTTTGACCAACACTAATTTTTAATTAACACCTGTAACGTTGAGCGCGAGGATTGTTCCAAAATAACTCCCGGCTTGGTGCGGTACTCATTAAAAGTTATAACATCATAATTTTTTACGGTTACTAGTGTAAGCCCTATATTATAATACACTTCAAAATCTTTGCTAAGCATCGAAATTAGTTTTAAAATTTTGGAGTCTTGAAAATCGACACAAAACGAAAATGAGATAGCAGAGTTTTGCATTACGTTTATGCGCGTGTTTGTTTGTGACAGCGCAGTAAAGATGGAGCTCATTTGTTGCTCGTTGATAAACGAGTAGTCAGTTACCTTACAGGAGATCAAACACTGATTGTCTTTGAACACAATCAATTGCGGTAACTTTATAAGTTTGCAATCATGAATGATTGTTCCTGGCAGCGTTGGGTCATCAAAATTCTTTACTAATAATGGAATACCTGCATTGGCTAAGGGCTTAATGGTTTTTGGGTGAATGACAGAAGCTCCATAGTAGGTCATCTCGGCAGCCTCCTGATACGGTAACTCATCAAACACGATAGCGGATGGCAATCGTTTAGGATCAGCACTCATTACACCGGGCACATCTTTCCAGATTGTAACCGATTTTGCTTTCAGGCAGGTAGCAAATATGGCGGCACT
This sequence comes from Cytophagales bacterium, assembly GCA_038251495.1. Lineage (GTDB taxonomy): Bacteria > Bacteroidota > Bacteroidia > Cytophagales > Cyclobacteriaceae > ELB16-189. Next base: position 9,058 of record JBBSBG010000047.1, on the reverse strand, counting down.
GTAATCCGATCCTTCGCGCCCAAGCGTTGTTGTAGTTTTATTTTGTGTTCCGCCAATAAATCCTTGTGTGATTAAAATTTTACGCTGAAGTTTTTCCTTTAGTGTTCCGATCGATACGCTGGTTTTTTCCCAATCCACTTTTCCTTCGCGATACCTTTCATTCGTATGGATGTAGTTTCGGGCATCAAGCCATTCACTAGCAAACCCTTTCTGTTGCAGGTATTTGTTTACGATAAGGGATGATAAAACTTCGCCCTGCGAAACAACCTGATCGTAAACCTGATCATAATCTCCCCCTTTGGTTAAGGTTGAAATAAGTTGATCGAATTGATTTTCAATAGAAGTATTAAATTCAATATCGGCAATCTCAAGTTTCTCAATAATATTTTCATGATAGCGCCTGATAGTTGTTAGAACGGGCTGATAATCGATTGCGCGCTGCGCTGCTTCAACAACTTGCTCAAGAGCGTTGGTTGTTTTGCCCATGGCCGAAACAACTATTAATATTTGCTCAGGTGTAAACTGGTTAATAATGGTTGCCACATTTTGAATGGCTAACACATTTTTTACCGAGGCTCCTCCGAATTTAAAAACCCTCATAACTAAAGTTTATTGATTTCAATCGTTTGCAATGCTATATTTGAGCCTTTCTGCGGCTGCTGGGGCGAATTTAATAATCGCGTGGCCAATCACCGCTCGAAAAAACTATTTCATGGAAGCCTCACGCATCGCATTACCCATAGGAACCGCTCTGGATCGATTTATAAAAAACAACCAGGATCAATTTCAATATGCAAGTGGCGAATTATCGCAATTGCTCCGCGATATAGCCTTGGCTTCAAAGGTAGTGAACCGCGAAATCAACAAAGCAGGACTGATTGACATTATGGGCGCTATGGGTTCGCAAAATTCGGGGGGTGAACAGCAGCAGAAGTTAGATATCCTTGCCAACATCCGCTTTACGCGAGCCTTAACCAAAGGCGGTGAAGTGTGCGCCATAATTTCGGAAGAAACCGAGTCGTATGTTGACTTGAATAATGAGGGTAATTATGTAATTGCTATCGATCCGCTCGATGGATCATCGAACATTGATGTAAACGTTTCGATTGGAACCATTTTTTCTATTTACAGGCGCGTGAGTCCGGTTGGGCAACCCATTCAACAAGAAGATATTTTACAGTCGGGAGGCGAACAAGTTGCCGCAGGGTATATTTTATATGGATCGTCAACCATGTTGGTTTATACAACCGGGCATGGGGTAAATGGGTTTACATACGAAAGCACCTTAGGCGAGTATGTGTTGTCACATCCGGATATGTCCATGCCTGAAACCGGAAGAATCTATTCGATCAATGAAGGTTCAGCCAATTCATTTTCAATGGCCGTTAACTCGTATATTAAATATTGTAAAGATGAACATTATACGGCTCGCTATATCGGTTCTTTGGTTGCCGACTTCCACAGAAATTTATTGAAGGGTGGTATCTATATCTATCCGGCCACAGCCAAAGACAAGAAAGGAAAGTTGCGTTTGATGTATGAGTGCAACGCCCTTGCCTTTATTGCCGAGCAAGCAGGCGGCAAAGCAACGGACGGGGTAAATAGAATTTTAGAGATTAAACCGAAAGACCTGCATCAACGCACTCCGTTTTATGTTGGCTCAAAAAAGATGGTAGAGAAGGCAGAGAGTTTTATTTAGACTCTTTCTCAGTTTTTTTATCTTCAAAAAATTCAGGCGCATACTCCAACAAAACAGAATACCACTTCACTAATTTTTTAATATCCGAAACATAAACCCGGCTCTCATCAAATTCGGGGAGAACTGATTTCAAAAATGCTTTTAACTCACTATTGTCTGAGTTTGCATCTACGCCAGGGTCGTTATTAAATTCTTTATATATTTTTTTTAGTACATCTTCCAACGCTGCCGTTCCTTCTTTAGTGGTTGTGTAGATTGAGATTTCGCTAAGCAAGGATAATCGCTGGGTAGCACTAGCTACGATGCGTATTTTTGTAGCATCTAAAGATTCCAGCAACACACCAGACTTACCAGGCTTTAGCACTTTAAAAAGTCCGCCCTTCCCACTAATCGATGCTATTTCTGATAATTCCATGTTTGATAATTTATTTTGCGCGCAAAACTAAGCATTTTACCTATTTGAGATAATAGCATTGTCTATAAAATCGAGCAGCGAATTTCGTCCCGATTTTTTTTCAGCCGAAGTAATAAACAGCGGGGGCAACTCAGCCCAATCTTCTAATAAACGTTTCTCAATTTTGTTTTTAGATTTGCCGAGTTCCGATTGTTTTAGTTTATCAGTCTTAGTTAATACCAGCGCAATCGGAATTCCGTGTGAGCCCAGGCGTTTGATAAATTCTATATCGTTTGTTTGGGGATCCAATCGCGAATCGATAAGAACAAACGTGCAATAAAGGTTTTCGCGGCCAGCGAAATAAGAGTCAATCATAGTTACCCAATTTTGTTTTATGCTTTTGCTTACGCTGGCATATCCATAGCCCGGTAAATCCACTAAATACCAAGCTTGATTGATCAAAAAATGATTGATAGTCTGGGTTTTTCCGGGGGTAGAGGAAATCTTAGCCAGCTCTTTTCTACCCGTTATCATATTGATTAGCGATGATTTACCAACATTAGAACGGCCGATAAAAGCAAATTCGGGTTTATTAGGTGCCGGACATTTCTCAATCTCTGTATTACTGATTATAAATTCTGCTGATTTGATCTCCATAGTTGCGAATAGGGTACAAAGATGGCTAAACATCTTAATAATGTAATTTGTAAGTACCTTATTACCAGAAATTGCTGATTTTGATCCGTTGATATTTTGCTATTTTGCCTTTATCTTGAAGAAAAACTGTTTTTTAGTGTTGGCAATCAAATTTTAGAATCACATGCAAGGTCTACGCAGTGGTCTTATTTTTTTAATTTTTATTCTTGCTACAATCCAGGGCTGGGCTCAGCAGCAGGATAAGGAACAGGCGCGTCAATACTTTGAAATGGCTACCGAAATAATGGCTGGAACAAAGGCTATTGATGATGCACGCGAGTTAATGATTATTGCTGCTAATTATGACACTACGAATATCAAGGCAAACACTGATGCCGGACTCATGCATCTGGCAACAATTCAAAAAGACCAAGCCGTAAAATACCTGATGCGTGTATTTAGGTTGAACCCAAATTTTAGATTTGATCTGGAGTATCAGATTGCGAGAAGCTATCAATATGGTTTGCAATTCGATAAAGCTATTGATTATTATAATCGTTATAAGATTAAACTTGACCGCAATCCAGGCTATAAGGGAAAAGATAAAGTTGAGGCAAAGGATTTAACAAGGCGCTTAGAAGAATGCGCGAATGGAAAAGAACTTGTGAGCGATCCGAAACCATTTTCAATCACTAACCTGGGTCCTGAAATTAATTCGGAGTTTGATGATTATGCACCCGTTGTAAATGCGGACGAAACAGAAATGATTTTTACATCCCGCAGGCGCGATGGAAACTTAAATGAAAACGTAGGGGAGGATAATAAACCCTTTGAGGATATTTTTATCAGCAAGAAAGAAGGTGGTGCATGGCAACCTGCTCAAAATATCGGAGTTAGTTTAAATACACGCTTTAATGATTCTAACCTTACCTTATCGCCTAACGGAAACATTCTTTTTATTTATAAAGATGGCGTAGGCGATGGCGATATACTTTTGAGCACACGCCAACCTGATAGCACGTGGGCCAAGCCCGTTGCAATACCGGGTGTTGTTAATTCCTCTTTTTATGAATCGTCCATAACAATTACCAAGGATGAGTTAACCATATTTTTTGCCAGCGAACGGCCGGGTGGGTTAGGCGGGCTTGATATTTACTCCTGCACAAAAGATAAGAAAGGAAACTGGACGAATGTAAAAAACTTAGGACCTGGTGTTAATACTGAATATGATGATGATGCACCATTCATAGATTATGATGGTAAAACACTTTATTATAGTTCAAAAGGTAGAAGGGGCATGGGCGGCTTTGATATTTTTAAAACCACGCTTATGAATTTAGAAAAGAAGGAGTGGACTGAGCCTGAAAATGTTGGGTATCCGATTAACACGCCTGATGACGATGTGTTTGTTGTGGGCACCGGCACAGCCAATAGGTTTTACTTTTCCTCCGTGCGCGATGGCGGCTACGGCTATTCAGATATTTATCTGATCTCAGATTTGAAAAAAGACTCTGCCGTGGCAAAAGTACCAGAGAAGAAAGGTGTGCAACCCATCCTGTTTATGATTGAAGTTGTAGACGCTGAAACCAAAGAACCTATTGCCGCCACTGCGCGCATGCGCGGAAAAGATAATACTGTAGTAGGTTCTGTTGGTTTAGGTACTGGTTCGTATGAATTTGCAATTATGTCAACCGTGCCTAAGGAGTATATAGTTTCGGTTGAATTAGATGGCTATATTTTCGAGAACGTAAAAGTTTCATTGGGGCGGGCAACAGAGGAACCACAGACTGTAACTCGTAAAGTTTTGCTTCGCAAAGTAGCAATCGGTGAAGTTTCCGCTTTGCGGCATGTGTTTTTTGATTTTGCAAAAGCGACACTTCAAGAAGCCTCTTTTGATGAATTGAACATGATGCTAACCATGATGAAGCAAAATCAATCGATGCAAGTAGAAATTGGTGGACACACCGATGATGTGGGTTCAGATACATTCAATAAAAAACTTTCGCAACAACGTGCCGATGCGGTTAAGAGTTATCTGACATCGAATGGAGTGCCTGGACGCAGAATCAAATCTATCGGTTATGGCGAAGAGAGACCACTCCTATCCAACGATGATGAAGCAGGTGGTCGCGAGATTAACCGCAGGGTAGAGTTTAAAGTACTCGCTAAGTAAAACTAAGCCACAGATTTTTATTTAGAAGTTAGCCACAGATCCACTGATTTTTTTTAATCAGAGTGCTTTTATTAACTCTTGTTAAAAGTGCCTTTGAATGGGTAAACCTATTCGCTATAAATATTATTTGAATTTAATCTGCGAATCTGTGGCTAAATATTGATCGATATTATTAAAACCAATCTGGGAATCTGTGGCTATAAAATAGTACTTTTGTGATTCTTCAATTAATCATTTCATTTTGACCGTTGTTCCTTATAAAGAAGATAGTGCCGGCAAAAAACAGCAGGTGGCACGCATGTTTGATTCCATCAGTGGGAATTATGATTTTCTAAATCATTTCCTCAGCTTGGGAATCGATATTCGCTGGCGTAAAAAGGCTGTTAAATTGCTTGCTAGTGGAAATCCAAAAATAATTTTAGATGTGGCTACTGGCACTGGGGATTTTGCCATTGAAACCTTAAAGCTAAATCCTGATCAGGTAATCGGTGTCGACATCTCTGCGGGGATGTTAGATGTTGGGCGAAAGAAAATGAAAGACCGCGGTTATGATCAGAAAATTGAAATGCAATTAGCCGATTCAGAAAATCTTCCCTTTACGGAAAATAAATTCGATGCTGTGATCGTTGCATTTGGTGTGCGCAACTTTGAGAATCTTGAAAAAGGACTGGCTGAAATGCTTAGGGTGTTGAAGCCAGGCGGACGGATGATCGTGTTGGAGTTTTCAAAACCCACCAAGTTTCCGTTCAAGCATGTCTATAATTTTTATTTTAACTTCATTTTGCCTAAAATAGGACGATTGATTTCTCGTGATCCTGCAGCATATACATATTTACCTGAATCTGTTCAAGCTTTTCCTGACGGAGAAGCCTTTACTACCATTCTCGATCGATTAGGATTTAAACAAACTTCATGCAAGCCTCTTACTTTCGGAATCAGTTCTCTCTACACAGGAATAAAATAATCCTGCTGTTTTGTTTGGCGCTGGCTCCTTTAGTTTCGCAGGCGCAGTTTTTCAAGTGGGCACGACAAAATAATCCTAACTATGACGAGCGCCTGATTAGTTATGGATTTATGATTGGCTTGCACACTACAGCGTATCAGGTTCAGTATGCTGACAAATTTGTGACTCCTCAATTTGATACACTCCAATCCGTAATGGCTGAATTTTCGCCAGGATTTTCATTAGGCTTTCTAGTGAACTACCGCATTAATGAGTTTTTGGATTTAAGACTGATGCCCAAGGCTGGGTTTTATACCCACAAACTCAGATATAACTATACTGACGAAACTACCCGTCTTCAGTTTGTAGAAACTACCCACGTTGAGTTTCCATTGTTATTAAAGTATAAATCTATGCGCAGAGGAAATGTGCGCATGTATATGATTGGAGGAATAACTCCCGGATTAGAGCTTTCGGGAAAAAATGATATTCAATCTTCAACAGCTTCGTTGGACATTCGAAAAAGTAATTTACAGTTAGAAGGCGGCCTCGGGTTTGACTTTTATTTCCCGCTCTTTAAGTTTTCGCAAGAGATTCGCTTTGCGCGCGGGCTAACCAACGTGCTTGGTTCTGATCCAAGTATTTATAAAGATCCACTGCAGCGATTAAATACAAATACTATAGCAGTGTATTTTATTTTTCAATAGGTTTGATTATAGCTTTGGTTGGAATAGCTCAAAAGATAAACCTATAATTCAATTATCATGTTAGAAAAACGAATTGCACTTATTACCGGTGCCACATCAGGTATTGGGGAAGCAACTGCCCGCTTATTAGCCGGTAATAATTTTAAACTCATTTTGTGTGGCAGACGGAAAGATCGCTTACAAAAATTAGCAACAGAACTACAAATCCATACTGAATTAACCACACTTTCATTTGAAGTGCGCAATCAAAAAGAAGTTGCTGCGAGCATTGCATCGTTACCTGCAGCTTGGAAAAACATTGATGTGCTAATTAATAATGCAGGCAACGCGCATGGACTCGATCCTATTCAAAGCGGTAGCGTGGATGATTGGGACGCCATGATTGATATAAATGTGAAGGGCTTACTGTATGTCACCAAAGCGGTGTTGCCCGTTATGACTACGCGAAACAGCGGACATATAATAAACATCGGCTCGATTGCGGGCAAAGAAGTGTATGCCAATGGAAATGTTTACTGTGCCAGTAAGTTTGCAGTTGATGCGCTTACCAAAGGCATGCGTATCGATTTGAATGCACATGGCATTAAGGTTACGGCCATTCATCCTGGCTTAGTAGAAACTGAATTTTCGTTAGTACGATTTAAAGGTGATCAAAGCCGTTCAAAAAACGTCTATGAGGGATTTGATCCTTTAGTCGGCAACGACATTGCCGATTTAATTTTGTTTACACTCACGCGTCCGGCTCATGTTGTAATAGCCGATCTTGTTGTGCTGCCTGCAGCACAGGCAAGTGCTACAGTTGTAAAGAAGCTATTCTAATAATTTGATTCTATTTCCTCCTAATCGTACAGCCCGCTGCCCGCTGCATTGCTACATCAATTTTTTGACCAGCCAACAGTTTTTCAATTGCGTCTTTTACAAAGTTTTGTTTTGCATCGCTGGCAGCTTGGGGATTGTCATCAATGGCTCCACTGTAAACAATGGTAAATTTTCCACTTGCTGTTGAAAGTAAAAACACCTCGGGGCTTTTGCGTGCGCCAAATGCTTCCATCGCTTTCTGATCTTTGTCGGCCAGATAGGGAATTGGTAGATCGCTATAATGAATGGCCATCTGGGCCGCATTTTCTTCAGCCTCCTGATTTGAATTGATAAAAAGGAATTGAATTTTACCTGAATACGAATTCACAAGCATCTTCAACCGATCTTTGTAGTAGTTATCGAACGGACACTCATGACTGGTAAAGACAACAGCGATTCCAGTTGAAGATTTATAATTGCTAAGCGATACTTGCTTACCATCCTTAATATTAGCAAGTGAGAAATCTTTTATTTCCGTTTGAGCGTTTGCAGAGAATGCAACAACTAGCAAGATTCCAATCAATAATTTTTTCATCGTTAAAGTTAATCAGATTTTTCTGATGTTATTTGTATTCAATAATCATACCTTAGTGTAAACTAGCACATAATCAGGCTGCACGCTGTAACTCAATTCCTGTTCTTTACTTTTGCCATTAGAAATAATTTTGCCCTTTAGATCGCCATTTCGCATTAATTCAAATGGAGCTACCAGCAAATGATTTGAAAAAGAAAGGCCACGTTTGCCATACGATTTGTACATAGCCTCTTTAGCGCACCAATAAATACAATGTTTAACTATATCGGTGCCGGCATCTTCAAATTCAGTTGGTGATAGCACCCGATGTGCAATAGTTAAAAGCTTTGACTTTGGTTGTTCTAAATCTATCCCTACTTCATGCATTGAATCAATCTGCGCAGCAACGTACGGGTATGAATGTGACAAAGAAATTGGATACGGATGCTTTCTAAGAAATGGCTTTCCATATTGGTCCTTTTCAATACCAAGAAATTCTAAACCACAATTTTCTACCAAAGTTTTGATGAGCGCGCGACCCGCTAACCACTCTAAACGCTTTGTATAACTTACAATGGTTGAATCTACAAGTTCACCACTCGATTCTGAAAGTTCAGACTCTTGCTCGGTGATAAACCACAATGCCCAGCCACTTTGCTTATCAGTCTTTTGGATTTTTAATAACGGCATTGGTTTCTAAAGCTTATTAATTCAATTTTGACAAAAAATCGGCTAACCGAAATTCAGGTAAAGATAACCATGAATCCCATTCAGGTAGAAAAACTTAAAACACTAACAGGTCATAATGATTGTGTTTACACACTTGCCCCCTCTGGCGAGGAAAGTATTTTCTTTTCGGGTGGGGGTGATGGTATGGTTGTAAAATGGGATTTGAGCAACCCTGAAGAGGGCGAATTGATAGCTCGATTGCCCAACTCTGTGTACGCCTTGCATGCAATGCAAAATTCTAATCTTTTGATTGCGGGTCATAACTACGATGGCATTCATGTGTTGGATTGGAAAACTAAAAAGGAAATTTCCTCACTCAAATTATCGACTGTTGCAATTTTTGATGTCAATTCATTTGAAAATGATATCCTGATTGCTTCGGGTGATGGCACGTTGTGGGTTGTT
>JBBSBG010000046.1:0-13790 GCA_038251495.1 Cytophagales bacterium | reverse complement strand
GTAAACTTTGCGGCTAGCCTCCGATTGCCTATTTCAATTTACGATCAAAGAAATCTTTTGCACTTTCAAACACCCGCTTCCAACTATCATAGCGTAAGAAGCCATGCACTTCATCCGGCAACACCAACACTTCCACCGCTACATTTTTATCGCGAAGTTTTTCAACTAAGTCTGTGCTTTGTTGAAACAACACGTTGCGATCGTCATCGCCATGCACAACCAACACGGGTGCTGTCCATTTACTCAAATCAGAAATGGGTGAACTCTTATAAGCAACATCCATGTCTTTATCAGTAATGCCCCAGCTGCCACCAGGCGAAAACTCACGGGCACGAAACGCCCAATCATGAACGCCATGCAAATCAACACCGGCTTTAAAAATTTCAGGATTTCTCGCTAAGCCCATGGCTGTAAGATACCCACCGTATGAGCCACCCCACAATCCAATCTTAGCGGCATCTACTTCAGGTAAAGACTGCAAATGTTTTGCAGCTGCTACCACATCTTGATACTCGCTCGCACCGCGTGGACCTTGGTTTTTTGCTCTGCGGAAATCGCGACCATAGCCAATACCCGAGCGGAAATTAACGGACAACACTACATACCCCTGACTGGCCAGGTATTGATTGAATGCATAGCTATTGATATAGTAATCACTGTAATGAAAGCCCAACAACATTTGGCGAATCGGGCCACCATGCATAAACACAATTCCTGGCCTCTTACCTGCAACTGCGCGATTGATAAACAGCTGGCCGTGCACCACAGTGCCATCAGCAGCTTTCATAATTATTTGTTCCGGTTTAAGAAATACTATTGATGAAAACGTGGTAAGTTTTGGAACATAAACAGAAACGGTTGCCTTACTTGGCTCATCAACGCGCACTAATTGTTTGGAAGTGTTGGTCGTAGAACGAAATGCATATAATTGTGCGCCTGCAAAAGTGGGATACATTTCAATTCCTTCACCCGTTGTAACAGCCATTGGCGAACCAATAGTAATATCTGATTTCCAAAGATGCCTGCGATCAATGTCTTCGCGGTTGCCATCAAAATAAATAAACTTCGCAGTCGGGTCGAGCGTATAACTTTCTACTTCTCCGTTGCCGGGAGTGATGTCTTTCAAATCGCCACCTGCATCGTTCATCGAATACAAATGATTCCAGCCACTGTGTTCACTAAAAAATAAAATGCGTCCGGTTGATGTCCAGTCAAGTGCTTTGTTTGTTCCGTATTGCGAAAACCCACCATCATCGGCAGGTGACTTCCAAATCATTCGTGCTTTCAAGGTTTCGGCATCGGCAATCCAGATAGAAAATTTTATCCCTCCGGTAAGATTACTCAGCTCACCTACTTTGGTTCCAGCCATGCGAATAAATACAATTCGCTTTCCATCTGGCGACCAAGCGGGATAACTATCGTTACTGACATCGGGTGCGACCCAACGAATAGCACCGCGGATAGTATTGTAAATACCAATGAACCCATGATCACCCCGATCACTGGTGAAGAGGATTTCATTTCCATCCGGAGAAAACGCGGGATTACCATTACTACCACGCGCGCTAAACAAAAGTTTAGGTGTGTAGTTAATGTCCATAGTAGATTCATAAATCTGCCCACCTTTACTAAATAAAAATCGAATGCCGTCTTTATAGAATACTGGACTGCTTCCATTCTGAATTTTTGCTGGTGGATTTTTAGACGATAGTTCTTTATAATATATCGTTTGTTGTGCGCCTTCAGCCAGACTTGCCGGGTTTGCGTTTTGTCCGTAACGATTGGGTGCACTACCCCGAACATATAAAAGTTTTGTTCCGTTAGGAGAAAACACCAATTGCGAAAGTTCCTGACCATCGTCTAGTTGATAGTCGGTTAAAAATCTAGGAAGGTCAGAGCCAGTCTTTACAAGAATATTTCGTTTACCATGATCATTGTAAACCCAGGCCAGACTTTTTCCATCCTGCGACACCGCCAGATTGGATTCAATCGGGTGGCTCATGAATTGTTCGAGGGTTTGAGAGTTTACTGAGGCAGCGATGAGAAGGAATGCAATGGCTAAAATATTCTTCATGGTTTCAAATTTAAATTCAATATTCAAATTCTTTGAGTGAATTCAAACCCTGATCGTGATAACTTTCTAAATCCGCAGTTAAACCTTAGCGGGATTCCGGATCTAGTTTAAAAAATATCAAAAATTTAAGACTTAGTTGCTCGCCCGGAATGACAAGTAAACACAAACTCCCGCAATGTCATCGCGGACGAGTGCGCGAAAAATTCCAATAACGCGCATGAATTAAACACGAGATCCGCGATCTCGAAAAGATTAAAATGTGTTCAAAATATTATAGGGATTCCGGGTCTCGTTTAAGTAAATTCTAAGTTTCAAGATTTAGCCACTCGCCCGGAATGACAATACAGGTAACCGTCATCGCGGACGAGTGTGTGAAAAATTCCAATAATGAGCATGAATTAAACACGAGATCCGCGATCTCGAAAAGACTACATGAGAAGTTCCTCTCCATAGATAGATTCCGGGTCTCGTTAAAGTATGATCAATTTTTTCATATCGTTCACTCGCCCGGAATGACAGGCAAAAAAATCAGAAATTACTTCGTCTTTTTCTTGACTGCCTTCTTCGCAGCTTTCTTGGCAACCTTCTTCACTGCTTTTACGGGTGCAGCAGGCGCATCCGGATCTTCTTTTTTCTTGGCACCACCAAAGCGACCCCAACGACCTTTCTTCTCAGGTGCATTGGCTGCAAGTGTTACGCATTCTTCCAACGTAAGTTCAGAAGGTTCCTTTCCTTTTGGAATTTTTACATTCTTCTTACCTGCTTTTATATAAGGTCCGAAGCGACCATTTAAAACTTCTATGTCAGTATTGCCTTCACTGGCAAACGATTTTATTAAACGATTTGCATCAAGCTCACGCTTCGCGTGAATTAATTCAATGCCCCGCTCGTGAGTTATCGTATAAGGATCTTCTCCTTTCGGGATGGAAATGAATTTTTTATCATGGAGAACATACGGCCCAAAGCGACCAATGTTGGCAACAACAGTTTTTTCTTCGAAGTCACCTAAAGTACGCGGCAATTTCAACAACTCAAGTGCATCGGCTAGCGAAATGTTTTCAATAAACTGTCCAACACGCAAAGGCGCAAACTTTGGTTTCTCACCGCCATTGTCATCCGGGTTTTCGCCCAGCTGCACATAGGCACCAAACTTACCAAGCTTCACATATACATTCTTACTCGTCTTAGGGTCTACACCTAATTCTTTACTCTTGTTGGCTACTGATGAACGCTCAACCAAATTAGTTTTCTCAACTGTTTTATGAAACGGTTTATAGAAGTTACCCAACATGGATTGCCATTTCAATTTACCACTGGCAATCTCATCAAACTCTTGTTCTATATCAGCCGTAAATGAATAGTTCGTGATGTCCGGAAAGTGTTCGACCAAAAAGTCATTCACAATCATGGCTGTATTTGTCGGGAATAACTTGTTACTCTCAGCGCCTGTATTTTCAGTCTCATTAATCGATTCGATTACATCCGACTTTAATACATGAACCCTATAATGACGCTCCACTCCTTCCCTACTTTCTTTCACTACATAACCACGCTTTTGCACAGTTGAAATTGTTGGCGCATAGGTTGACGGTCGGCCAATGCCCAACTCTTCTAATTTCTTAACAAGACTTGCTTCTGTATAGCGAGCCGGATGACGCGAAAAAGTCTGTGTGGCTGAAAGTTGATTAAGATCTAAAACCTGCCCAACATTAAGCGGTGGCAACACTTTACCACTTTCTTCATCTTCCGAATCATCATCATCGTCTTTCGACTCCATATATACTTTCAGAAAACCTTCAAACTTAATTACCTCACCAGTAGCACTTAAAGTTTTTGGATTCGTTGAGATTGAAATGGTTGCTGTTGTGCGTTCCAATTCGGCATCCGCCATTTGTGACGCAATGGCGCGCTTCCAAATCAAATCATATAGCCGTTGCGCATTGCGATCCATTCCCGGATTCATAAGTGAAAAATCCGTTGGCCGGATAGCTTCGTGTGCTTCTTGCGCGTTGGCCGATTTCGTTTTGAACTTGCGGGTAAAAACAAACTCTTTCCCGTAAGCAGATTGAATTTGATTAACAGCACCTTTCACTGCATCTTCCGAAAGATTGAGTGAGTCGGTACGCATGTATGAAATCTTACCGGCTTCATACAACTTCTGCGCAACCATCATCGTCTGCGAAACTGAGAAACTCAATTTTCGCCCGGCCTCTTGTTGCAATGTTGAAGTTGTAAACGGAGGTGCTGGCGATTTTTTTGCTGGTTTCTTAACTAAATCCGAAATAGAAAATTTAGCACCCTTACAAGATTCCAAAAAAGCGAGTGCATCTTTCTCTTCACTAAATTTTTCTGAGAGGTCTGCAATCAGTTGCTTTCCATTTCCTAAATCAAAAATTGCTGAAACCTTAAAGGAAGACTTTGCTTCAAATTTTTCAACATCGCGTTCGCGCTCAACAACCAAGCGCACAGCCACAGATTGCACACGACCTGCTGACAGACCCGTACTAATTTTTTTCCAAAGTATTGGCGAGAGTTCAAACCCTACTAAGCGATCGAGTAATCTGCGCGCTTGTTGTGCATTCACCAAATCAATATCAATACCGCGTGGGTTTTGAATCGCATTTAAGATTGCATTCTTGGTGATCTCAGTAAAAACTATTCTTCTGGTCTTGCTGTCCTTAAGATCAAGTACTTCTTTTAAGTGCCATGAGATGGCTTCTCCCTCACGGTCCTCGTCACTTGCCAAGTAAACCATTTCGGCATCCTTCGCTAGCAACTTCAAGTTTTTTATTACTTCTTTTTTATCGGGAGAGACTTCGTAAGTAGGTTCAAAATTATTTTCAATGTCGATTGCACCATTTCCTTTAGCAAGATCACGGATGTGACCCATACTGGACGAGACCTTATAATCCTTACCTAAATAGCCTTCTATCGTCTTCGCTTTCGCGGGTGACTCAACAATTACTAAGTTCTTGGCCATGAGCTCAATTTTACTTTCAAAGGCTTCAAATATCAGTAAATTTTTAAAAACACAAAGTTGAAGTATGTCAAACGGGTATTCTGAAAGAGTTTTTGAACGGAAAAAGTCAGTGCTAAAAATTTCCGTAATGGTATTGATTACCATCATTTTGCAGAAAAATTGGTTAGGATTAACTCCTATTTTAATATTGAGTCAAAATAATTTTCTATCCTTCGTCAATTTTACACCGAATGACACGAATTCTATATTTAGTAAGGCATGCACAAGCAGAAGTTGCACGTAATCAAAAGGACAAAGCGCGCAGACTCACGCAAACGGGTGAAATAGAGGCAACTGAGCTTGGAAAATTTATGAAAACAAAAAATATCCAACTCGATTTAATTGTAAGTAGTCCAGCAGAACGCGCTCACACAACGGCAAGGTTAGTAGGCCAGCAATTCAATATCGGAGTAACAAAAATTGACACTCACGAAGATATCTATTCGGAGGACTTAATGGCAATTATAAAACTGATTAATCAGTTGGATATACATTATAATAGTGTGCTGATTGTTGGGCACTACCCTACCATTGTTGAACTCTATAATTATCTGACTGAAAAAGAATCTATTCCAGCTATGAGCACGGCTGAATTGCGATCGCTTACCTTTGAAACGGATTGGGCAGAAATAACCGCACAATCAGGAAATCCAGATTTATTTTTACAACACGAAGGTTTATGAGTGAAGGTTTTGATCCTAATGGAATTAGTAAAAAAGGAAATCTATTTGGTCTGCCAATAACTGTTGAAGAAGCCAAACTTTTAATTGTTGCCGTTCCCTGGGAGGTTACTGTATCGTATCGGGAAGGAACCGCTCAGGCGCCACAAGCTATTTTGGATGCATCACTGCAAATTGATTTGCATCATCACCAAATAAAAGAAGCGTGGAAATCATCCATTGCTATGCTGCCTGTTTCTGAAGAATTGCTTCGGGAAAATAAAAATCTACGCATGCTTGCCAAGGGGCATATTCAACAGTTGGAAGCTGGTAATGATCAATCGGGTAAAGTAGTACCAACCAAAATTAATGAAGCGTCTGAAAATCTGAACATATATGTAAAGAAAGTGTGCAGTCAATATCTTAAGGAAGGAAAGGTAGTTGGTTTATTAGGTGGCGATCATAGCACGCCTATTGGCTTGATGCGAGCACTTGCTGAAAAGTATGATCGCTTTGGGGTACTGCAGTTCGATGCACATGCCGATCTGCGTAAAGCGTATGAAGGATTTACTTACTCACATGGTTCTATCATGTATAATGCATTAAAGCTACCGGCTGTTGCGCGATTAGTGCAGGTGGGCGTTCGCGATCTTTGTGATGAAGAAGAACACGTGATAAACCGCGCGATGGGTCGGATAAAAACATTTTATGATACAGATTTAAAAACCAGACAATACGAAGGTGAATCCTGGAAATCAATCTGCACTGAAATTATTAAAGAACTTCCTAATCTTGTTTACATCAGTTTTGATATTGACGCACTTGATCCAAAACTTTGCCCAAATACCGGCACTCCTGTTCCCGGTGGATTGGAATTTTCACACGCTGTTTACTTAATTGCTCAGCTTGTGAAAGCGGGAAAGCGAATAATCGGTTTTGATTTGTGTGAAGTGGCTCCCAACACAAAAGCAGACAATGAATGGGATGCTAACGTTGGTGCGCGCATGCTTTGGGAACTAAGCCAGTGGACTCTTGCTTCAAATCAGTAACTCTTCTCTATAAACTGAACCATTAAGCCAGTTAAGAGATTAAGCACATTAGGGATCTATATCTTCATTGCCTTCACTTCTTGATGAACTTAATGGTTAATCGTTAATGCTTAAAAAGAAATTACCTAAAGACTAGTGACGGGATTGAGAGCATAAACTTTCATCGTTTCGTTTTTATTAGTGAGCCTAATGGTAAAGTTTTATTAATTCCCTACTTTAGCCACCTAAGAACTTACTAACTATTCCTGATGAGTGAATTAACTAATACCATAGCTACCGGTGTCTGGACTCCGGTGTTGTTTCTTCTCATACTCGGTGGCGTTTTCTTTTTTTTCTACTCACGTTTTATTCCTTATAAATTTTTTGGTCATGCCATCTCCATTTTGCGTGGCAAGTTTCATGATCCAACTGACCCTGGTCAAATAACTCCTTATCAAGCATTGTCAACAGCACTTGCATCCACAGTGGGCATGGGTAACATTGCCGGTGTAGCTGCTGCTATTTCTATTGGTGGCCCGGGTGCTTTGTTTTGGATGTGGGTCACAGCTTTTGTTGGTATGTCAACAAATTTTTTTACAAGTAGTCTTGCTATCATGTATCGCGGAAAGGATTCTTCAGGTGTCATACAAGGCGGGCCGATGTATGTAATTCGTGAAGCATTGGGAAAAGTTTGGCAACCGTTAGCAGTTTTGTTTTGTTTGTGTGCTATGATCGGTTGCTTACCGATCTTTCAAGCCAACCAACTTACACAAGTAATCATTAGCATTAGTGTGCAAGACGAAACTCTTAAAGCAGCTTCATTTAGTTTATTTGGTTTTGAAATCAATACCCTAAAGTTTATAATTGGTTTTACACTTATGCTTATTTCAGGAGTTGTAATCATTGGCGGTATTCAACGCATAGGTGTATGGGCGGGTAAAATGGTGCCCTTGATGATTGTCATTTATTTTGGGTTAGTGATGACGATACTCTTCATCAATATCAAACAAGTACCGCATTACTTTTGGTTGATTATTACAGAAGCCTTTCAGGCAAACTATTATAATTATGATTGTAACCCCGCACTGGGTGGCGCTTTAGGCGGATTAATTGTTATGGGCGTTCGCAGAGCTTCATTCTCGAATGAGGCCGGTATTGGTACGGCACCAATGGCGTTAGGCGCATCACAAAGTAAAGAACCAATCCGCGAAGGCCTTGTATCCATGCTAAGTCCTGCAATTGACACGCTATTGGTTTGTACACTAACCGGATTAACAATTTTAGTAACGGGTGTTTGGGAAAGTACAATTGAAAACTGTTCGCCAGAAGGTGCAACCTTAACAGCAACAGCTATTGAAAGTGTATTGGGCAACGGTGGTAAATACCTGCTACTAATCTGTGCATTCTTCTTTGCGGTAACCTCACTGTTTTCTTATAGTTACTATGGCAACAAGGCTATGTCATACCTTGCTGGGGTAAAGGCTGGAGGTTATTACAATTACTTTTATCTGGTTACAATTGTCTTGGGTGCAATCTTATCGATGCAAGATGTGATGAACATCATTGATATAGCTTACGCACTCATGGCCTTCCCTACTATGATTTCAGGATTTATTCTGGCACCGAAAGTATTAGCTGAAACCAGATCGTATTTCTCAAGAATGAAAGCCGAGGGAAAACTTTAGCACGGAATTAGGCCGGAATTTTATCCATAGGATAGTCAAACAAACCATTTTCTTTAATGGCTTCGGCAACTTTGGTGGGAACAAATTTCTCCCACCCTGCCTCGCCCTTTCGAATCATCGCAAGCACATTATCAGAAATGATATTCAAGTGGCTAAGATTTGCGTTTTTAATGTCTTCAAGCTTATCAGTTACTTTTAGGTATCTGAATAACAATTGAAGATTTTCAGGTAATTCTTTTTCAAAATCTGCCAACCTAAACAATTCACTCGTTCCATAGCGTAAGGAAGGATAAATATAGAGTTTGACGTTGGTTCCAAATAGTGAGGCAAAACTTTCTAGAATTCCACCTCTTATATTCTCATATGTCTTCTCTTCAAATATCTTTTGCAAGGCATAGATACCAAGCACGAGGCCAATTTTTTTCCCTTTCG
Source organism: Cytophagales bacterium (assembly GCA_038251495.1). Lineage (GTDB taxonomy): Bacteria > Bacteroidota > Bacteroidia > Cytophagales > Cyclobacteriaceae > ELB16-189. Next base: position 4,893 of record JBBSBG010000046.1, on the reverse strand, counting down.
TTATCTTTGAAAGATAGTCAACCAGCCGATAGTATTCGAAATAGTTTGAAACCAAAACGGTCTGTCCTAACGAGCAAATAATCTCGGCTCTATGCAAAAAATCCGTCTCATCAATTTGTCCATCCGAACTCAAGTCATTTAAGGTTAACTCGGTTAACACTACCATGCGCGATTTATCTACATCTGGCTCGCGTTTAAAATGTCTGCGCGAAGCAAGCAGCATATCAACATTCACGTGTGTTACCGGCCTGAATCGACCCCTTAACACCAAAACATTTTTCTTATACAAAGCTTCAGATGGTTGCATCACCGATCCATCGGGGCCAAACATGGCTGCACGCGTAAGTCCATTCTTCACAAGCTTCAACGCCATCAGTCGATTATCAACCAGATTAAAGTCTGGCCCGTTGATGCGAAACATATCGATCTCAATTCTCCGCGAAGTCAAACCATCTAGGAGTGAATTTATAATCTCTTCAGGCTCACTGAGAAACATGCAGCCGAAAATCATATTCACGCCTAAAATTCCCAGTGAAATCTGTTGTTGAATCGGATCGTTATCATGCATTTTTACGTGCGCTACACAATCATTAAAAGGACCTTCGGGTGTTAATTGAAAACGAAGCCCAATCCAGCCATGGCCCTGATTAGTGCGTTCGAAATTTAAAACCTCAACGGTATCTGCAAATGAAAAAAACCGTGTATCCTTAATACGCGCTGGCAAGCGTTCTGGCAAAAGTGAATACTCATGATCCAACATTTGAATCAATCTATCCTCACACACATACCGATCGCAAACTCCGTAAATCGCATCACTAAACTTCATATCGTATGCCGACATGGTTTTTGCTATCGTTCCTGAGGCTCCACCCACCTTAAAAAAATTGGCGGCTACTTCTTGTCCGGCTCCTATTTCGGCAAATGAACCGTAAATAGACTTGCTTAAATTAATCCTCAGTGCCTTTTCCTGAGTGGTCAACTTCTTAATTTCTTCCATCGCGCAGTAAAAAATATGCTTGTTGGTTATTAAAAACCAAATAATTTACAAGTTAGGTACAATGACATAAAACAAACGTCTTTTTGATAATTTTAGTTTAACCTCTATTTTGCGTCATACTATATTAAATAATTAATTAATTCATTCATGACTAACCGAGGTAGCTTTTCAGGAAAGATTGGTTTTATACTTGCCGCAGCAGGTTCTGCTGTTGGGCTTGGCAACATCTGGAAATTTCCTTATGAGGCCGGACAAAATGGTGGCGCAGCCTTTTTGTTGATTTATATCTTACTCACCTTCTTGTTGTGCTATCCGATTATGATTGGCGAGATTGCAATCGGCCGCAGGGCTGGCTCCGATGCATATGGTTCTTACCACCAATTAGGTGGTAAACGGTGGGGCTATCTTGGTTTGTTCGGCATCTTATGTGGCATTATGATTTTGTCATTCTACAATGTAGTTGCCGGCTGGGCTTTTGGCTACTTCCTCGAAATCTCTTTTGGTAATTTATTAGATCATCCTGACTATGGCACCTTCTTTTCTGAATATGTAATCGATTTTTGGGATAATCTTATCTTCTCTGCATGCTTCATGGCGATCACCGCATTCATTGTTTTGAAAGGTGTGCAAAAAGGAATTGAGGCTGCCTCTAAAATTATGATGCCTGCACTCTTTTCAATTCTTATAATTTTAATAGCGTATTCGCTCACATTACCAAATGCCTCTGCCGGTATTAAATTTTATCTGTTACCCGATTTCTCGAAGATAAATTTTCAAACAATTTACTCGGCATTAGGGCAAGCGTTCTTTTCACTATCACTTGGTATGGGTGCTTTAATAACATACGGATCGTATGTTGGTAAAAACCAGAATGTGATTGGTGCTGCTGCAACCATTACACTCATGGACATGTCCGTTGCATTCCTTTCGGGATTACTGATTTTCCCATTAGTTTTCTCTCAAGGGCAATCTCCTGCCGAAGGTCCGGCACTTGTATTTGTTGTGCTTCCTGGAATTTTCAACGCGATGGGTCCGCTCTTTGGCCGTATCATTGGTGGTGGATTCTTTTTGTTGCTTTGCTTTGCAGCACTTACCTCTACCGTTTCTTTATTAGAAGTTCCGGTAGCATACTTTGTAGATCAAAAGAAATGGTCGCGTAAGAAAACAACGTGGTTATTAGCGGGAGTAATTTTTGTTCTTGGTTTACCTAGCATGCTATCGCAAGGCGCGGTTGAACTATTTACACACTTGCCTTTTTATCAGGATCGTTCCGCCCTTGATTTTGTAAGTGAAGTGTTCTCCGACATCAGCTTACCACTTGGCGGATTTCTCATGACACTCTTTATAGTAACTCGTTGGGGTACTACCAACATGAGCGAGGAACTTTCCCACGGTAATGAATCGTATCGAAATTCATTTCTGGAGAAATATGTGAACTTTTCAATTCGATATATCTGCCCGGTAATTCTCGGGATCTTTTCAATCCTGATTATTATCGATAAGTTTTATGGTATTGATAAGCTTACAAATTAAGGAATCTCTAAAAACCGTTGCTTCTTCTACCTCAACCCATACCCTTCTCCAGAAGAGAAGGGTAAGCGGGGTTTTTAGAGATGTTCTTAATCTACCCAATCGGCTACAAACAAATTTGTATCGCGTGTGCCGCCATTATTTCGGTTGGATGAAAAGATAATCCGTTTGCCATCGGGTGAGAACATGGGAAACGAATCGAATACACCATCATAGGTTATTTGTTCAAGCCCCGAGCCATCTTCATTAATCATAAAGAGATTAAATTGAAATCCGCGCGAACCTTTGTGATTTGAACTGAAGATTATCTTCTTACCATTAGGATGATAAAATGGCGCCCAGTTAGCTTTACCAAGATTTGTTATTTGTTTTAAATCAGTACCATCCACATTGCACGTATAAATTTCCATTTCCGTGGGCGCCACTAAACCTTGCTTTAGGTAATCTTTATATTCCTTCTTTGCTTCTTCTGTTTTAAATCGTGAAGCTCTGAATACAAGTTTCTTTCCATCGGGCGAAAAGAACGCTCCCCCATCATAACCAAGTTCATTTGTAATCTGCCTTACATTTTTACCATTGATGTCCATTACATATAAATCAAGGTCGCCATTGCGTGTTGAAGTAAATACAATCTTATCTCCCTTAGGCGAAACAGTTGCCTCAGCATCGTAACCGGGTAGGTTTGTCAGTTGCTTTTTTATTTTGCCTTTTAAGTCTGATACAAAAATGTCGTACGTATCATATACAGGCCACAGGTATTTTCCACCTGGTGCGCGCCCCGGATCTACCGGACAATCTTTTCCACCCAAATGAGTTGAACCGAAAAGTATTGTCTTATCACCCGGCAAAAAGAACGAGCAGGTTGTTCTGCCTAAGCCTGTGCTTACGAGAGGCGGCTTCACACCTCCTTTACTTAAATCCAAGCCATCCACAGGCATGTAAAAAATCTGATCGCATGACAAGCCCCAATTTTTATTGTTAGATTGAAAGCTTACCATCTTGCTATCAAAACTCCAATACGCTTCGGCATTGTCGGCACCAAACGTAAGCTGACGTACATTTTTGAAATGGGTCTCTTCCGGGTAACGCAATGAATCCAGTAAGGAAGAAGAAGAAAAGTTGTTATTCTTTGAACTGAATGCTGCCAGAAGTATAAGCAGGCAAACGAGGCCAGAAATCTTGAGCTTTGTCATGAAGAATGTTTTTTGCGCGAAGATACAACTGTAAAAGAGTGGAAATACCTCCAGAAGGATTTAATCTAACCCTACTCGAATTATTTCTAATCTCTCAAAAATTGCAAATTTATTATCTAAATTAAATTTCTCGGTTGATCTAAAGAAAAAAAATAAAGAAAGGAGATATTGGAACGGTGGTGATGATTCATCCGAAAGTATCGTTAGCATTTTCAAAACCTTCAGGCTATGAAGTTGAATTCTTTACTCTTGACGGAAATACTTTATCTGTTGAATCTTTACTGCCTTCGCAAATTATATCTGTAAAACCAAACGAAGTTGCTCACGTTCGAGAAGTTGCGTAGCCTATTACTCTAATCAGCTTTCGCTTCCTCTTCTTCCTTTAGTGCTCTGCGTAAAATTTTACCCACGTTGGTTTTTGGTAGGTCTTTGCGAAACTCAAAGTGACGTGGTATTTTGTAATTGGTAAGATACTCGTGGCAATATTTACGCAACTCTTCCTCAGTTAAACTTTGATCGCGTTTTACAACAAAAGCTTTCACCACTTCACCTGAGCGTTCATCTGGCAAACCAATTGCTGCTACTTCCAATACTTTAGGATGTTTGGCAATAATATTTTCTACTTCGTTCGGGTACACATTAAATCCCGATACCTTAATCATATCTTTTTTTCGATCAACGATTTTGAAAAATCCATCTTCATCCATAATTCCAATATCACCCGTTCGAAACCAATTGTCTGGAAAGAAAACATCTTCATTATTGCTATTCCAGTAGCCACGCATTACTTGCGGCCCACGGGCACAAATCTCACCAATGTCACCTTGAGCAAGTTGATTTCCATCATCATCAAAAATTGCCAACTCTGTACTCGGCATTGGTAATCCAATAGTTCCACGTTTTTCTGTTCCATTAAGCGGGTTACAAGAAAGCACTGGCGATGTTTCACTTAACCCATAACCTTCAGCTATTGAGTTGCCTGTAATATCAAGCCACCTGATGGCAACCGCATCTTGCACTGCCATAGCACCACCAATAGAACCTTTCAAAGCTGAGAAATCACAGTCTTTGAAATCGAGATTATTGAGCAACCCATTGAAAAGTGTATTCACTCCGGTGATGATGGAGAACCGATGTTTCTTTAACTCCTTTACAAAGCCGGGCATGTCGCGT
>JBBSBG010000045.1:0-13939 GCA_038251495.1 Cytophagales bacterium | reverse complement strand
TTTCTTCATCAAACTCTTTCACAGTCTTGCCAAAGTTGTGTGGAGCAATCATGCTTGAATACTGAGTTGGGCTGTGCTCAATCATTGTTCCGCAAATGCAAAAGTAGATATGATCTAGTTTTTTGATTTCTTCCAACAAGTAATAGTCCCAATCAGGTGCAAAGTAATAATCATCGTCAGAAAGAACGAGATACTCAGATTTAGCTAGTGATGCAGGTGAATTAAATCCATAGCAAACACCCACATTATCTTGTGAATAAGTAAAATCTAACCCTTGTTCCTTAACCCATTCAAGCGTTCCGTCTTTACCTTCATTTACATGGATGATCATTTGATGTTGATACTTTGAATTTTTCTCAATGCTTTGAATGCAACACTTCAGATAATCCAAATTATTCCACGAAGGAATGAGAATGGAGAACACAATAGTCTCTGCGTTATTTTTTGTGGGATGAAAACTGATTTTAGAAATCATGTCTATAATTTTAATGACTGATATTGCTTTTTCTTTTGCTGTTGATAACCATAGTTGACAAGATAAATCCCGGCAACGGTAACTATAAAGGCTATTCCAATTTTTAAATTCAATTTTTCATCCAGTATTAACCAACCTAATGTTACTGCAACTAACGGATTTATATATGAATAAAGTGATGCAATAGTCATCGGTAGTTTACTAAGGGTATAGGCATACATGCTGAAACCTGTTATCGAACCTATCAAGATTAAATATGACAGTGCAAAGAAGACTTCATTAGTCCAAACTATGCTATGAAGATTATCAAAGGCCAGGCTGAAGGGCAAACAAAAAAATCCGCCAAAGAGCATTTGCAACCCGGCATTTAAAAATGGATTAGCGTTATCAATAGTTCGCTTGGTTAGTATGCTACCCAACGCCCACGTTATCGTTGCTGTAAATATCAGGAGTATACCTGTCTGATAACTAGGATTAATAAAGTCTGATAGAAATTCGCTGAACACTAAAATTATTCCAGCAAGTCCGGTAATGGAGCCGAAGGTTATAAGCCAGGTAGGCTTTTCGTTTTTGTTTATTGAAAGATTGATTAAAATAACCATGATTGGCATGGTAGAACAAATAATTGCGGCAAGACCACTTGTTACAAATACTTCCGCCCATGATACTAACCCGTTTCCACAAGTAATCATTAAAAAACCGCGAAAGGCTTGTATGCGAAGGGTAGTAAGCGAAGGAAATTTTTCATGCTTGATGAGAAGAAAAAATCCAACGAGAAGCATACCCGCTACTAACTGTCGGATGGCAGCAAATAAGAACGGAGGGAAGTGCATAACACCAATGCGCAGAACCAAAAAAGTTGTACCCCAAATAAGCGAGATGCCAGCGAGACAAAAATAAGCTAATGCGGTTTCCTTTTTCACGGGCGGGAAGATAGAGGAGGTTATGCGATTCACCAAAAGTAGGGGTAAAGCAGAAGAGAGTTGTCTTTATCAAAACACATTAACTTATGACATCACCTAATTACGGCAACACGATAAATTTCCCGAATTCGTATCTAAAGAATTTTCAGATTGCTCAACAGAATTTTTGGCTTTGGCAGAAAGAGAATTCTATTAGCCGCAGAGATTCTGCCTACACGAAGCGTTGGCAAAGACAGGCGCAGAGATCACGGAGAGTTTAGCCAGAAAGTAGATTAATAAAGGTAGCCAGAGATTGTCGGACAAAGAAAAAAAATTACGTTAATCTCTGTGTCCCTCCGCAACCTCAGCGGTTATTCAACTACACATTAGTCACATCATACACCAATACCTTTTCCCAAAGGTGCGAACAGTCGGCAATAAACTTTTGGTGGATAGGATGATCTTGGTAAATTTTTTGTCCAGCCTCATCGTCAAAAAACATGAGCTCCGATACGGAATAGCTAGTATCAACCACATCGCGTTTTTCAGTGGAGGCGGGAACGCCTACATGAATCGTGCGAATGGTTTCAATTTTTGACAAACTTTTCACTCCCGCAACTAATTTGAAGAGATCTTCTTTTGAATCGGCATTCTTTAACCAGAAAAATACGTGATGAACGAGTACTTGTTTTTCTTTTTTCATGGGCAATGCTTCAAAGGCAGGAGCCAAAGTTAATAAAGAAGCAGTTGCAATAAATTTTCTGCGGGAATTTTTTGTTGTGGTCATTTTGGTTAAACTTTAGTGCAAGTTTATTAAAGATTATAACCTGTCGCAGGTTATATTTATTTTTTTTCGTCTTGCGCATTTTTCATTGAAACATTAAAAGAAGGTGTCTGGTAATCCTTCGGCAAATAATTTACCGGAATGCTTGTCATGTTTCCATCGCGGGCAGCACGGTAGTGTGGTGACATAATTTCAACACCACCTTCATTAAAAAAGTCCTGTATGTTTTGATGAAGATCTGAGTAGATGCCAGCCATGCGATTCGATTGATCGGTGAAAGCGTTAATCTGATAGGCTACATAAAAATCATCCAAACTCGTTTGGAATACAAACGGCTTGTGATTTTCGTCCTGCATAATTCCGTTGGTGGCAAGGGCGGCTTTTATTAAAAGTTCGTGTACTTGCTTCCACGGAACATCGTACCCAATCGTAACTCCAGTATGAAGTATAAGCCCGGTTTCCTTAGCAGAGGTTGTATAGTTAATCGTGTGTCCCGCAAGTATGGTGGAGTTGGGGATGGTGATGTTTTCGTTTTTGATCGTGCGAATACGTGTAACTAATAATGTCTTTTCCAAGACATCACCCGAAAGCTCTCCGATTTTTATCCGATCGCCCACCTTAAAAGGGCGCATATAGGTTATCACTAACCCAGCCACTGCATTGGATATTGCAGATGATGAACCTAGTGAGAAAATTATACCGATAAACACGGAAACACCCTTAAAAATATCAGAGTCTGACCCAGGTATATGCGGCCACATAAGTACCAAACTGAAAGCATACAAGAGAAATTTAACAATGTTAAACGTTGGCGTTGCCCAATCGGGGTAAAAGCCAGGAACCGTCAAAGCACCACTTTCGATTTCACTTGTTACAAACCTTAAGAACTTAATAACGTAATGTGTAATTACTACAATGACAATGATTGCAAATAAATGAGGTAAGAATCCGAGCAACCCACCAAATACACTTTTTAATGGTGTGGTTACCCAGCTTATTAATGTTTCAGCAATGCCGCGCGTCCAGGGGAATACACTAAACAGTAGAGGAAGGGCGATGTAGAGAGCGAGCACAATAATGAGCAACCTGAAAATGTTAACGAGAAATAGGATTACCTGAAGCTCTCGATTACTATCCAGAAACTGATACCCTTGAAATTTAATCCCTTTCAGTGCGTTGTCTTTTAATGAGACTAACTTCTCATTTATTTTTTTAAATAGTTTATTGATAAGGCGGATAACAATATAGATACCCGCAATAATTGCTATGATAGCGAGAATGCGAAGAATAATATTGAGGATGCTATTCGACTTTTTCTGTTTTAAGATCGCGGTCACAATCAAATCTTTATACTCCTTAGCAAGAGCAACCGGCACTTTACCGAACCATAGCGCCTCAAGTTGATTTACACTCATTAAAGTAATCTCCTTATAAACAATTTCTGCAGATGCCTCTGAGTTGATCACATACATTGAATCGGTTCTAAATTCATAATCCGAATATAAATCCTTTATTTTTTTTTCTATGGCCAGCGCTCTGTCTTTTGCGCTAAAGCTGCCAACGCGTGTGTAAACAAGAAAAAGGGTATCGTCAAAAGGTGCAACAGGAAAACCTTTTGCAGTAGCTTTAAGCTTTTCAAGTTTTTGAACTTGAGCTACTTTCTTAATTGAATCCTGCATTTCAGATTCCTTCAATTTTTTTAAGAGTGCTTCACGCTCCTTGTTTGAAGCAGACCCACGCAAATTCTCAATCTCCTGTAAAAGGTTCATTCGCTTTAATGAATCAGCTAGCCGTTCGCTTTTTATCTGGTTCAATAGCTTAGCTGTATTATCCTGCGCTATAGAATCGTTTTTAGTTATAACTGAATCCTCCTTTTGTTTTTGGGCAAACGATAGGACTGTTAAAGTAAGGAATGAAATGAGGAGTAATATTTTTTTCATAGTCAGGTTAATTTTTCTAAGGCTTATTTTTTCGTTGTTCGCCAGGACACACCCGTGTTTACAAAGTAATCGTTAATTCCGTAATTGTTTCCATAGCCACTATATAAATCAAGTTGCAGGTCGGGGGTGAGAAGCCAGGCCAGACCTGTATCGAAATTAATAAGAAAGTTTCCACGGCCATAGCCTCCAAATGTTTCTACAAAAGACCCAAATCTATTGTTGAAAGGAAACGATAGATTAACCACGTAGGTGCCTAAAGGTTTGCTATCAACACCATTCCATGTTGCACCCCAGTTGGTAATCAAATTAAATGTATTAGAAAGCTTTTGACTGATTACTACAATAAATCGTGGTGCTATATCATCAATTTGGTAGGCATTGCTCAGCATCGGCAAGCGCATGCGAATTTGAAAGCTCACATTGGGGATCAATCCTTTGCCGGAATAGATGTGATAACGCATGCCTGTATCAAAAGCACTAAGACCTTTTTGATCGGTTTCGCCATTGCCTTGCATGAGTCGTTCAGTTTTATATTCGATTAAGGCACTAATCTCAAACGGTTCGGTAAGTCCGTAGCGCATAACGGTGTTATTTAAAAAACCTGTTTGTTTTGTGTTAGTATTAGAATTTTTGGTTCCGAAATAGTCAACCCCACTTTGAATTTGAAAAATTCCACTACCCACCGTATAAGCTCCAATAGCTTGGCTTGGCCGCCCCGTGCGGATGGTTTCATTAAACTGGGCAACTGCCGAGGTTAGCGCTATTGTTGAAATAAATAGTACCAAAATAACACGCATACAATAGAGTTAGGTCTGAAGCCGACAGGAATGATTGGCTACTATAATGTAGCTCGAAATAATTTAGCTATTCTAAAAATAATATTTTTCCTAAATGATAGGGAGAGTGCTATCCTAGTTAGATACCGTTAAAAAGCCCCTTTGAAAGAAGGGGCTTAAAGTTTAATCACATCTCATTTAAAAGTGTATTCAAGTTACATTAATTAAATCTTAACGGCTTCTCTGCCGTTGGTAATCATGTCTTTAGCTTTCGCATACGACTTGCTTACGGTATCAGAAACATCTTTGGTTTTATCGACAATCAGAGCTCTTGTCTTTGATCCCTTCATGGGTGCAAACAAAAGTGCCAACGTGGCGCCAAGTAAAGTTCCTGCTACAAATCCGGTTGCTATTTTAGTTGTGGTTTTCATATTGTTATGTATTTATGGTTAAACTAACCCCCATACTTTCGGGGTACTCTTTGTGATTTTATAGTTAAGCTACGGCAAACTCCAAGGTATTTTTATCTGCTAGTGATTTTGGTTTTAAATGCTCCAAACGATATAAATCTTTTCTACGATCCCTCAGGTTTGTAACCGAACCTTTGTGGTTCAAATCTTTTAACAATTCGAGATCGACATCAACAACCAACGTCATTTCTGTATTGGGCGTTGCCTCTGCTTTTACTCCGTTGGTCGGGAAGGCAAAGTCTGAAGGTGTAAACACCGCTGACTGCGCATATTGAATATCCATGTTATTTACCTTAGGCAAGTTGCCCACGCAACCAGCAATGGCTACAAAGCATTCATTCTCTATGGCTCGTGCCTGGGCACAATACCTTACGCGGCTGTAAGCATTTTGTGTGTCAGTAAGAAACGGAACAAACAAAATGTCTACGCCATCGTCTGCTAACAAGCGTGGTAGTTCAGGGAACTCAACATCGTAGCAAATTAAAATTCCAATTTTACCACAATCGGTATCGTACGATTTTAATGTATCTCCACCTACCATTCCCCAGGCTTCGCGCTCACCTGTTGTGATGTGAATTTTTTGATACTCCTCGGTAGTTCCATTGCGATGGCACAAGTAGCCAATGTTATAAAGTTTTCCATCTCTTAAATCTGGAAAGCTGCCCGTAATGATGTTGGCATTGTAAGCAATTGCTAATTGCGAAAATTTCTCTTTTAAAGGCTTAGTATATTTTGCCAAACCTCTAATGGCTTCAGCTTCTGTCAGGTGATTATATTCAGACATTAGCGGAGCATGAAAAAATTCTGGGAATAAAATGAAATCAGCTTTATATCCTGAAGCAGCGTCTACAAAAAACTCAACCTGCTCACACAGTGCGTCAAAATCTTTGAAGGGCCGCATTTGCCATTGCACTAACCCAAGGCGCACATCGGTCTTCTTTTGGTTTAACAGTTTTTGTTTTGGATCGTAGTAAATATTAATCCATTCAATAAGGGCAGCATAATCTCTTGACTCAACATCGCCTGGCATATAGCCTTTTAATATTTTCCTTACGTGAAAGCCATTGCTGATTTGAAAAGTAAGCGTAGGGTCATACAATTCTTTATGCTTTACCTTTTCAATGTATTCTTTGGGCGAAAGACTTTCTGCATGTTCGCCATAGCGTGGCAACCTGGCACCAGCTATAATGGCACGTAGATTAAGTTTCTCACACAATTCTTTTCGAGCATCGTATAATCTTCTTCCTAAGCGTAGGCCGCGATGTTCAGGACCAATAAAAATTTCTATGCCATAAAGAATATCTCCCTCCGGATCGTGACTTTTGAATGTGTAGTCACCGGTTGCGTCTTTGTAGTTATGGTCATCACCTAGTTCTTTGTAATCGATTATTAACGATAACGCAGCTCCTACCAGTTTGCCATCAACTTTTATACAAAGTTGTCCCTCAGGGAAAAGTCTTAGTAATTCTTCAATTTGATGGTCGCGCCAGTAAGCACCCCATGCTGCATAAGATTCTAACATGCTTTCTTTAAGCCCCAGGTAATCGTTTATAGTTAGATGTGATACTTCTATTTTCATATATTTTTATTTTAAGATTTATTGTCTTGAATTATACTTGTTCTTTATTCTTCTTAGAAGTACATCACAAAATAGCGTTTACCTTGTCTTGTGTTTTGGCGTGATTAATAATAGTAGCAATTGATCTTACTGAATCACCCGAAAGTTCGGGTCGGATACTAAGCACTGGATAATGTGCATGATTAACAATATCTTGCGTATAGGGTCCTAAAAAGAAATCTTTTAAAGACGCATCAAGTGTAGCGGTTATCACAATCAAATCTGGTTTTTCAGTTTCTGAAATGGATAATACTTGCTTAGCTACATTATCACAATAGTGTACTTCACTTTGGCAGATTACGTTATCTTCAGTCATTTTGGTTTGCACCGTATCTACAAGAGCTTTCATTTCTATAAATCCTGTTGAGTCATCTTTCTTTACCATTCCGACAATTGTCATGGACGAACCATTCTTTTGGATGATGGGTCTAATAACATCATACTTATCAAGTGCATTAGGCACCATTCGGATGGGGAAGAGAATTTTTTTGAAATCAATCCACGTATTATCACCAGGCATGGTCATCACAGGGCAGGGCGAATTTTTTACTACGCGATAGGCGTTTGAACCCAAAAAGAATTCGCGTAACCCAGAAGCACCGTGCGTACCCATCACAATTAAATTAAAATCTTTATGGAGTGCCCAGCGACAAATTTCATCGGCAGGATTTCCGGATTGAACAATCTGGTTTATAACCAGATCATGGTTGGTTCGTAATTTTTTTGCCAGCTCGTTTAAACTCTCATTTGCATTTTTTACAAGGTCAGGAAGAATTGCTCCAGTGGCTCCACCCGCTTCGGGCGGAAAAAGCACGTAGGTATTTTCCACAACATGAATAAGAGTAAGCGTGGCAAGTTGTCTTTTACAAATAGCAATCGCGGTTTCCAATGCATTAAGCGACACCGGAGAAAAGTCTATTGGCACGAGTACCTTTTTGATAGTATATGTTTCCATAGTTATTGGCTTGTGTAACTTTTTATAGCTCGATTTATAATTCGAGATTGATAGGAGCAAACTTAGCCCCTAATAGGCCTATTTGAATGGTGCTATTGAAGCCAGTTGTGGTACTTTTTACTTATCTTGCTTAAGAATCAAATTTAATAAAGCGGTACTAAAGAGGTCAGACCTCTTCCTTTGAAATAGCTTTAGATTTTTGAGTAGCTCCAAACTTATGACCGAACCCATTCAGGCATATACAATTGAATCTCTCAAGTCAACAAACTCAGAAGTTAAGGACTTTGATTTTTTCCGACTTGAGTATTTTGCTAAGGATATTGACCATTTACGTGCCCCACATCAGCATCACTTTTATACTTTTATTTTAGTAACAGGTGGTGAAGGAAGTCATTCCATAGACTTTCAGGATTACAATTTAGAATCAGGAAGACTTTTTCTAATTGCACCCGGTCAAGTACATGCCTGGATGGAACTTAAAAAAGTTAAAGGGTTTGTGGTTTTATTCAACGATAGCTTTATGGCGTTATCAAAAGGAAGAAAAATGATGAGCGCATGGCCGCTTTTCAGACCTAATGAAGAAGTCTATTTTGATTTGGATTCAGCGGAAGAAAAAAAGTGGATAGATGAGTTTCAATACATAGAAGAAGAGGTAGCACGAGGTGATGATTATACGCGTGATGCAATTTTCTATGCAATTAGTTCACTACTTGTGCGGGCAACCCGACTGAGCTTAAAAACTCAGGGGAAGAGTAAATTAGTTGGCCAGGATTTTCTATTTGTGTTTCAGGAGCTGATTGAAGGAAATTTTTTGACTTTAAAAACTCCGAAGCAGTATGCGGAGAAGATGAACGTAACGCCAAACTATTTAAATACACTTTGCAAGAAGAAGTCGGGCAAGTCGGCTGGTGAACTCATTCGTCAACGAGTTTTGTTGGAAGCCAAGCGTTTATTGGCACATACAAAACTGACGGTGTCAGAAATTTCTTTTAAACTAGGCTTTGAAGATAATTCCTATTTCGGCAGGTTCTTTAAAAAGTATATTGGAGTAACGCCCGAGACCTTTCGGGGAAATCGGACTTGATTATATTTGATTATATGAATCGCCTAAAAACCTTTTGCTTGGCTGTTTTTTTAGCCTTGTCATTTTCAAGTATTGGTCAGGATTTTGAAATTAATGGCAGGATAGTAGATGCGGAAACAGGACAACCACTTCCTTATGCAAATATTCAAATCCAAAAAACATCCAGAGGAACCACTACCAATGCAGAAGGTAATTTCAAGTTAACCATTCCCGAAAAGTATGCTGATTCAAACTTGCGAATTTCTTACTTAGGGTATTCGACAAAGGAAATTTCAATTCCCATAGTTTCTCACGTTACAATTATTTCTTTAAAACCTGAGAGCCGCCAACTACAAGATGTTATTATTATGCCGGATAGTTCGCTTATCGTGTTTTTGCGAGACGCCTATAAAAGCATTGAAAGAAATTATGCGCAAGAGCCTTATGAACTTGAAGGCTTTTTCCGTGAGAGCCTGAAAAATGAAAATGATAATTACTTATACTATGGCGAAGCCCAATTAAAAGTGCAAGGAAGTGGGTATCAGTTTAAAAATGAAAAAGGAAATGTAAAGGTTTTAAAGTCACGCGTTAATCATTTCGCTGCAGGCGATACGGCTAGAAATACACTTTACTATGGAGGTGTATTTCTTCCAATATCAGCCGATGCTGTAAAGAATAGGTGGGATGTGTTAAAACCAGATCGAAAGAATTATCAATACCAATTACTTACAACTACGCTAAATGATGGGAAGGAGGTTTGGATAATTGGATTTGAAAAAAAGGAGGGTGGTACTACTGGCAAGTTATTTATCGAAAAAGAAAGTAAAGCCTACCTGCGCACCGAATTTAGTTGGGATAGCAGAGATTCCATTGGAGGCAACTTTTTATCTCATGTAAAAAGCATGGAAAGAAGTAGCCAGGTTTTGTATAAAGAGTTTAATGGAAAATGGTTTTTGCAATATTTGAATATTCATAGAAGAGATTATAATAAACGGCTAAAAGCTAATACGATCATAGCAGGTGAATTTGCAACGACAAAAATAGTAAGTGATTCGGTTATCCTTCTGCCATTTATGGAAAGAATGGGATACACAGATATTTTCTCTCAACTCACAAACAATTTTAAAACTGATTTTTGGGATGGCACTACAACGCTTGTGCAGGATTCCAGTTTAAAGGCTCAGATAACTCCCTATATAACAGAACAAAAACGCAATCAACTTTTGAATGATACTCTTTCACCACCACAACAAAATAATCCGCAAGGCAATCTAACCTATTCTTCTAAAGGTGAAAAGATAATTAAGTTTGTCACACGTTTGGGATTTAGCTATGGTACTCAGTTGTTGCCTTATTCTATCGACCCAACTCAGCTTTCTCTTACCTACAATTCGGGTGTTAATACGTTAAACTTCAATGCTTCACTCGAAAGTTTTAGACTTCCCTTACTGCTATCAAATGAGTTCTCTTTTAGATTGAATAGACGCTGGCAGCTATTTACGTCAAGTGTCGTTGATCTTTCAAAAAAAAAGTATGAATTTAAAAGCAGGCATGTTGGGTTGCGTTATTCTATGTTGCTAAACCAACGAGGGCGACCGTTGCTGTTGCGACCTGAATTCAGTTTTGGTAGCCATAATTTTGCATGGGACTTTCCCACTTTTAAAAATGAAGGCGAGTTTATTTTTGATGGTAGCGAGATCGATGCAGAACAACTTCGATTTTTGGTAGGTGAACGAGTAGTTTCAATTAAGCCATCAGTTTCCATTGAGAAAAAGATAGGCGGACTAAAATCACTTTTTGTTAACGCTGGATATTATGTTCCGGTAAATCGCGAAAACAGACTGTACCTATATGACAAATCGGGGTTTATTTTCTTTAGGAAGGAGAGATCCATATTGTTAGAAGGTAGCGGTGCTTCCGTGCTTGAAAACAATTTGCCATTGCCAACTAATCCAACTTGGTTTACTAACTTTTATTTAGAGGCAGGAATTCGATGGACATTTGACTTTTGAGAAGTTTGATTTTTTCGCCTTCCATCAATTTCCTCACAGTTATCTTATTTTGTAACCTTTCCTTACTATGCTGGTAACTAACCCGAAACGTGATAAAAAGCATAGACCTGATGAGCGATGAACATGTTATGGAGACCGTGAAAAACGGAGATATCCAACAGGCCACCATACTTTTTGAGCGGTATAATAAGCGAATTTTCAATTTTTTGGCGCGGATGGCGTCCGATAGGGAAGTGGCGGAAGATTTAACACAAAATGTTTTTCTGCGCATGCTCAAGTATCGGCACACCTACAACCCCGAAATGAAATTTCAATCGTGGATATACCAAATGGCACGTAATGGATTTGCGGACTATTACAGACAACAGAAACAACGCCCGGTGAAATTGGAAGTAGAAAAAATAATGGATCAATTACCTGATATACTGGATGCGATGGAGCAAGAGGAGAATGAAAAGAAATTGATTCGGGCACTGGCGCAACTGCCCGATGATTATCGAGAGCTTTTGGTGCTTACTCGATTTCAACATTTAAAGTACGAAGAAGTAGCAGGCTTTTTAGATATGACCGTGGCGAACGTGAAAGTAAAAGTACATCGCGCCATTGGCCAACTACGCGAAAATTATTTTGAACTCGAAAAGTTATGAATATGGAAAAGGAAATGTGGGAAGATAGAATCATCGAATACATAGATGGGAAGGGAACGGCTGAAGAGCGAATTGCTTTTGAGCAGGAGATAGCAAGGAATAAAGAGCTTGCTGCACTTTATGACCAACTGCGTGAAGTGATTCAAGCGATTGATCAAGTGGCACCTATAGAACCATCTTCTAAATTGAAAATTGAATTTGAAAAAGAACTTCATAAGGAAATTCAGAATCAAAGTAAAGGACGCCAGGTTTTCTTTTCACCAACAGTTTATAGGATTGCGGCCGGTGTTGTGTTTCTAATGATGAGTTTGGGTATTGGCTATTGGATTAATTTGAATAATGAACGCGATAGAAGAATAGCAGAGCTTGAGGAACAAATAAAGGAAAATAGACAAATGATGTTGGCAAAGATTGATGACCAGCAGTCAGCCAGTCAGCGTATGATTGGTGTTTCAGTGGCTTATGAACTGAAGACAGCGGATGATCAGATAGTAAATGTACTAGTGAAAACAATGAATGAAGATGCTAACACAAATGTGCGGTTGGCTGCGCTGGAGGCTTTGGGTAAATTCAGTGATGAAGAAATTGTCCGACAAGCGTTGATAAAATCGTTGTCGACCCAAAAAGATCCGGTTGTTCAAATTGCCCTTATCCAAATGCTTGTAAAGCTAAAAGAGAAAGGAGTAGTCAATCAATTAGAGAAACTAACAAAAGATGGCTCAGTGATGAAAGCCGTAAAAGACGAAGCTTATTCTGGAATATTAAAACTTTCATGAGAACGTGAAATGAGTTTTTTGAAAGCGTGATAGATAATTAAAAGTAAATAAATAGTATGAAACAGATAAAGCTATTAAGTACAGTCACCCCTTTCCTCCGGAGAGGGGCCGGGGGTGAGGTAAAAATTAAATCTTATAAAATCATGAAAAGAATACTAATTGTAGCGGTTGCATGGATCATTTCGAATGCAACTTTAGCACAAGACTTTAAAATAGCGAAGAGTTCGGGGCGATTGGAAATTAACATCGGCCGTGTAACCATGGAGGGAACTACTGGAAATGAAATAATTTTTTCATCCCGCAATTATCGCGACAACAAAGATGAGCGGGCAGAAGGGCTTCGTGCGATAAACGGCTCTGGCCTGGAAGACAATACTGGTCTGGGAATAAACGTAACTCAGAATGGCGATGTGGTTGAAGTGAGTCAACTAAAGAAGATGAACTCGCCCGATGTTAAAATTCTGGTTCCTAAAGGTGTCATCGTTTCTTTCTCACATCAATCTCAATATGGAGGAACGGCTGTATTCAAAAACATGGAAAACGAAATTGAAATTTCAGCTAACTACAACAGCATTGAAATGGAAAATGTTACTGGCCCACTAACAGTTAAAACGGTGTATGGTCATGTGGAAGCGAATTTAAGTGCTAATGTCAAAGGACCAATTTCAATTGTGTCAATCTATGGATATGTAGATGTAACTATGCCTGTTTCCATAAAAGCAAATATTAAAATGAGTACTTCTTATGGTGAGATTTTGGTAGCACCAGAGATTAAGATTGACATTGATAAGCAAGGTGATTTTGTTCGGTATAACGACAAAGTGTACG
This sequence comes from Cytophagales bacterium, assembly GCA_038251495.1. Taxonomy (GTDB): domain Bacteria; phylum Bacteroidota; class Bacteroidia; order Cytophagales; family Cyclobacteriaceae; genus ELB16-189. Next base: position 693 of record JBBSBG010000045.1, on the reverse strand, counting down.
GAAAGATTAATGGCGGAGGAATGAATATTGACTTCCGATCTGACTACAGCAAAATTTATCTAAGAAAGAAATGAGAGCGGTAGCATCAATTCTATTTACCTTATTTGCCGGAGTTTTGCTTGCTCAGACTCCTGTGAACAGAACATATCCAGTGAATGCGGGTCAAAAAATTTCGTTGCTGTTCGACTATCCTGAACTAGTGAAGATCACAACTTGGGATAAAAACGAGATTGCCATTGTTGGATCTGTTAGCATTAATTCGGGTGAAAACGATGATGCGTTTGAACTCATTCAGTCAACATCGGGCAACACGATCTATATAGAAAATGTAATTCGTAATTTAAAGAGCTTACCAAAACGGATTACAGTAACACGGGGTGGTGAGAAACTGGTTTTTAAATCGGAGGATGACTATCGAAAATATTGTAAAGAAACCGGCAATGATTTTAGTGTGAAGTCGTGGGGTGTGGATATGGATATTCTTTTAGAAGTGAAAGTGCCTAGAAATATTCAGACTAAACTCGAATGTGTTTATGGCATTGCCGAAGTTAAAAATTTCTTTGGGCCACTTACCGTTGAGGCAACGTATGGCGGCATTGATGTTTCGGTGCAAGAAACAACAACGGGAGAGCTAAGAGCTGAAACGAACTACGGACAAATTTACTCCAATCTCGATTTAAAATTTTCTGGCTC
>JBBSBG010000044.1:0-13952 GCA_038251495.1 Cytophagales bacterium | reverse complement strand
TGCACAACCGGCAGGCACTTCTGTTTGGTTAGGTGGAACCAATAACGATTGGTTTACAGCCAGCAATTGGTGTACTGGAATTCCTACCTCCACGACAGACGTTTTGATACCTGCTGCAGGACCACAAAATATGCCGGTGATTAATAATACTGGTGCTGTCGCAAGAAACATAACCATCAACCCATCTATCCCAGCGAGTGGCGGCACAGTAGTAACCCCATTAATTCCTGCTGCAAGTCTTACCACCAATGCATTTAACTTAGATGTAATTGGCAATTGGATAAACAACGGAACCTATACGGCAAACACTGGTACTGTTAGTTTTGTGGGGACTGGCATGGGCAATACGATTTCATCATCCGGAACAAATACCTTCAATAATATTATTATCAATAAATCCAATGGAATAGCGATCTCTTCAGGAACCCACCAAGTCAATGGAACGATGACGTTTACCAATGGAATTGTTACGCAAAGCAGCACGTTACAATTTTTAAATGGCTCTTCAGCGGTAAACGCAAGCAATGCCAGTTATGTGAACGGTGTTGTGACCAAGGTCGGAACAAATGCGTTTACGTTTCCTGTTGGAGTCAGCAATCTATATCGACCTATAAGGATTGAAGGGCCGTCTGCAGGCTCCAATACTTTTACGGCTCAGTATTTTAATATCAATCCAAATGGAAGTTTTCCAAATGCACAGCGCGCGGTTACTTTAGATCACGTAAGCGGTGCTGAATACTGGATGCTAAACAGGACTGCGGGGACATCTAACGTAAACGTAACCTTAACCTGGGGAACAAATAGTGGCGGAGTCGGAAATTTAGGTTCATTAAGGGTGGCTGCCTGGAATGGATCGTTATGGACCGATCAGGGAAATAGCTCAGCTGTCTGCACAACTTGTCCGTTCACAGCTGGAAACTTGACAACAGGTGCTGCATCTTCCGTGTACGGTCCATATACCATAGCCAGTGCAGATAACAATAATCCTCTGCCTGTTCAGCTACTCTCATTCAATTGCAGTTTAAGTCAACAAGGTACTGTATCTCTTTCGTGGAGTACGGCAAGCGAACTTAATAGCGACTATTTTCAAGTAGAACGTTCCATTGATGGAAAATTTTTCGAATCGATCACTTCTATAAAATCGGCCGGAACAAGCAATGATCAACATGAGTATTCTTATGAGGATAATAGTTCGCCCATTGGACTTGTTTATTACAGATTAAAGCAAGTTGACCTTGATAGAAAGTTTGTTTACTATAGAGTTTGTGCGATTGAGACTGTTGGCGAAACTCGAGATCCTAGGCTAGTTCCAAATCCAGCGTCCGATTTTACGACAATCAACTTAAATGGAAGACAACTTGAGGCATTATCAATGCTAAATAGTACAGGACAACAAATTTCAGCAAGTTATACTGAGAATAACTCAGTGGTTACAATTAATACAAACTCGCTTGCCCCAGGAATGTATTTAATTCGCATTGTGGTGGATCAAAAATTAACTCTTTTGAAGTTGATAAAAAAATAGGTTCAAAGTTTAGAAATTTACTTTGCTGTCCATACAACCTGCTGTTTATCACTTCCTACATTTAGAATAATTCGAACTGGATTTGGTACAATCACTAATTTCGTCTCAATGCCAGGAATAGAATCTACTTCTACATATACACCTTCTTTTGGGCCAACCGAAAATTCATTATTATCGTTAATGAAATATGATTTAGCAAAATATGCTATCGGGTATAAAACATCCGTATCGGGGCAATATTTATCATGAATGTCTTGTAGCACATCCTCTAAGTATTCACCAAAGTTAACCTGCACTTTATCCTCCAAATCATGGAGTTCCTCCTCAAGGACATCATATTTGGGATTGTTATAATCGATCTTGCTTAGCGCATTTCTGCGAATTGCAATATCCTGAATAGCTTTATCCATATCTTTCAATTCCATACTTTACTAATTTAATTCAAGTTTATAGAAATACAGGGTAAATTAAAACTACAAGAATGATTAATTTTGATAGATTAAATAATACCAATTTATGAACCAGGATTTTCTTCCCATTAAGGGTACCGATCATATTGAGTTTTATGTTGGCAACGCAAAACAGGCTGCGTTCTATTATCAACATTGTCTGGGTTTTGAGCTTATTGCCTATTCTGGTCCTGAGACAGGAGTTAAAGATCGATGCTCCTATGTGTTGAAGCAAGATAAAATCAGATTTATATTGACCACCAGCCTTCAACCAGATTCATACATTTCGGAGCATGTAAAAAAACATGGCGATGGTGTGAAAGTGCTTGCGCTGTGGGTTGACGATGCAACAAAATCGTTTCAGGAAACTATATCACGTGGTGCAGAATCCGCTGGTGAACCAAAAAAGCTTACAGACAAATTTGGTGAGATTGTAGTCGCCTCCATAAAAACGTATGGTCAAACTATTCACACATTTGTGGAGCGAACAAATTACACTGGGGTTTTTATGCCCGGTTTTGTTGAAGTAAAGAGTACTGCGCAAATAAATCCAATTGGATTAAAGTATGTTGATCATTGCGTGGGTAATGTAGAGTTAGGAAAGATGAACTACTGGGTTGACTTCTATGAAAAAGTAATGGGCTTCAGTTTGCTCATCACGTTTGATGATAAAGACATCTCCACCGAATACAGCGCACTAATGTCCAAAGTAGTATCGAATGGAAACGGGTATATAAAATTTCCTATTAACGAACCTGCTGCAGGAAAGAAAAAATCACAGATAGAAGAGTATTTGGATTTTTATCATAGTGCCGGAGTGCAACACATTGCTATAGCCACCGATGACATCATTTTTACAGTAGGTGAACTAAGAAAGCGAGGCGTTGAATTTTTGCGTGTACCCGATGCATACTACGATGATGTACTTGACCGGGTAGGCAATATAAATGAAGATTTACAAGCGTTAAAAAAACTCAACATCCTCATCGATCGAGATGAAGAAGGTTACTTACTACAAATTTTCACCAAGCCCATTCAAGATCGCCCCACGCTTTTCTTCGAAATCATTGAACGCAATGGAGCCAAATCGTTTGGTAAGGGAAACTTCAAAGCCTTGTTTGAAGCGATCGAACACGAACAGGAACTTCGAGGAAACTTATAGGACACCCCTAAAGACCCTAGCTTCTACCCTTACCCCTTCCCCGAAAGAGAAGGGTAAGCGAATTTTTTAGAGGAGCGCTATAGTCATTCCAAGCATAACCTGGAATGACTTTTTGCTTTCAGCTTTTAACTTTTTCGGCTACTTCTTAAAATACAACCTGGTGATGAAAATTCCATTGCCATCACTTTTTCCGGCATCACTTTCCACACCACTGGTTACAAAAGCAAGATCCCATCCTTCTTTCAGCAAATCATTAATTTTAGAACTGATCACCGCATCGTTGGAGGCAATGTTCTGAAAATTAATACCAGCCAGACTGTAAAAATTCAACAACTTGGTTTCGCCAAAAGCATCGATCTTCACATCACCACGCTTAATATCTCCCTGATCACCTTTCCCTTCCGCGGTACGCTCGGTAGTAAAATCCTGATAGTTTACGGATTGTTTTCCGTCAATCAACCGCGACCGGCCGAGACCACCAGGCACAATCGATTCTACAATAGTAACTACCTTAACTTCCTGAGCCACGGCACTGAACGAAGCAGCACCTAGCATAATGAGCAATAATCTGAGTTTCATAGGGTATTGGTTTTATATTTGTCTTTCAAAACGCAATTTATATCACAAAAGATTTACTTTTTACGAAGTTTTTATGAACAATCTACTTGCTATAGCCAACCAACGAGCCCAGGCATGGCTTTCCAGTCCGGCAATTGATCCGGCATCGAAAGAAGCCATACAAAAATTAATAGACGACTCGAATCACAAAGTCCTGGTCGATAGCTTCTATAAAGAACTTGAGTTTGGAACCGGGGGCTTGCGCGGAATAATGGGTGTGGGTTCGAACTGCATGAATAAATATACAGTAGGTGCGGCCACACAGGGGCTGGCTAACTACTTAAAAAAGTCACTGCCAAATAAAGAGATTAGCGTTGCCATTGCCTACGACTGCCGAAACAACAGCGCGCTATTTGCGCAGGTTACCGCTGATGTGTTTTCTGCAAATGGAATTTATGTACACTTATTTCCTGAGCTAAGACCGACCCCCCTGCTTTCCTTTGCCATCCGTCACCTTCAATGCGATTCAGGTGTTGTAATCACTGCTTCTCATAATCCTAAAGAATATAATGGCTATAAAGCATATTGGAGTGATGGCGCTCAACTAGTACCGCCACATGATGAGAATGTTATTAAAGAAGTATCCAGCATTGGTGGTTTTGAAAACATTAACTTTCTAAGCGATGCCGGAAAAATTAGTCGGATTAGCAAAGAAGTTGAAGAGGCGTATTATCAAGAAGTCGACCGTCTGATTCCTGCAAGAGAAAGTATTAAGCGACAGCATGACATACCATTAGTTTATTCAAGTTTACATGGTTCAGGTATTACCATGGTACCCGAGTGCTTGTCGCGATTAGGCTTTACGAATTTGATTATTGTTGATGAACAAGCTGAACCGGATGGCAACTTTCCAACCGTGCAATCACCGAACCCCGAGGAGCAATCGGCCATGGCGCTTGCCCTAAAGAAAGCCAAAGAAACAAATGCCGAGTTGGTGATGGCGACTGATCCGGATACTGATCGTGTGGGTATCGGAATAAAAAATAACACCGGTGAATATTTTTTACTGAATGGAAATCAGGCATTCAGTTTAATGATGTGGTTCATTCTTAAAAACTTAAGCACCGAAGAAAAGAAAAATGGGTACATCGCTAAAACCATTGTAACTACAGAATTGGTTGATACCATTGCCGCAAAAATGGGAATCGATTGTTACAATACCCTTACGGGATTCAAATACATTGCCGAGCTCATAGGCACTATGGAGGGCAAGAAGAATTTTGTTGCCGCGGGTGAAGAAAGTTACGGCTATATGGTAGGTGATTTTGTGCGCGATAAAGATGCTGTTTCGGCATGTGCATTTTTCGCGGCTCTTGCTGCTTCCGCCAAAGATGAAGGTCACACGCTGTATGATTGGTTAATTCAACTGTATGTTGATTTTGGTTTTTATAAAGAAGGATTAATAAACTTAGTAAGGAAAGGCGCTGCCGGAGCGCAGGAGATTAAGCAGATGATGGAACAGTTCAGAAGTGCACCTCCTATTGAACTTGCCGGAAAAAACATTGTTCGTATGCTTGACTATAAAACCAGTATTGAAAAGAATATGACCACCAATGTGGAGACTGCGATTTCACTTCCCAAGTCAGATGTTATTCAGTTTTATCTGGAAGATGGAAGTAAAATTTCTGTTCGTCCTTCAGGTACTGAGCCTAAGATAAAATTTTACGTTAGTGTAAAATCTGAACTAAAATCAACAGGAGATTTCGAGAATGTTAATGCCGGACTTGAGGCTATAATAAAGCAGATTGAAAATTCACTGATCCCGTAAGGTCTTTTTTACTATCCTTAAAGGGATAAAAAATTAGGTATGACAAAATCATAATTATTCCAAAATCAGGAAGATTAAGAAAGATGATGATACCTATGTGAAAAACTACACCTACTATTAAAAATGGTAATCGAATTTTTCTAATCCAGATTAGTATGGGAAACAACAGCTCAAATGAGATAATAAGCCACGCAAAGTAAAGACTAGCCTGTTGACTGAATGTGGAAGAAAATCGTTCGTTAACAAAAAAATCTAAATGTTGTATTGAATAAATGGCATCGCCCGAGCGCCAAGCTGCGCTTAGCAATTTATCGTATCCCGACAAAAAATAGATTAAGGCTAATTGAATTCGGCAAAACAGCACTGCAAAATTTGAAATTGCCAATCGAATCTCTTTCTGTGAAATCGAGACTACATTAAAAAATATGGATAGGAATAAAAATAGATTTAGCACTAAGTCTGAACCATTCATTATTGGTTGAATTAGTCTGCTTAAACTAAATGAAAACCAAAAAATTAAAATAGTTATATAGTGATTGGTCTTTATAAAAAAACCAAGTGCTATAAAGCAAATAAATAAGCCTAAAAAAAGCCAACTATTAAATTGAGCCAACTTTGCAGGAGCAAATAAAATACTTTGAATCCACGGCTCTGACTTGAGCGGCATGTCTTGCATAATGTCTGATAAAACTGGAACAAGAAAAACGATCTTGATTAGTAGAAAAACATATAAGCATTTGCAGAAAATTGTAATTGCTCTTTCATTTTTCTCAGAGTTTAAAAATCGCACAAACGTAGCGTAGTATGTTGATCGTAAGCTCACCTTGCTAATAGATAGTTTGCGGAATCTGTTTTAATTGTGAAATCTGTAACTTTTTTATGAACAAAAGTTAACCGAATGGAATCTGCCGTTTTAGGAAGGTAATGCTCAGAATGATATTCTATAAATGGAATAAATTCTTTTCTGTTAAAAAGTTCTGGTTCTTGACCTTCGTGAGGAAGCAATAGTTTTAAATACAAGGTTCGTTCTAACCGACTTCTATAAAGGCTTGAGAGATTTAATTGACTTTGATAGCTTTTGAAATTCTCCATAGCATAATCTTTTGGAACTGACCATTGGCCATTAACTCTCCACGAGACATGAAGCCTGTAATTATCAATTATCTTCACGTCAGAGAAAAAGGGACCCGGCAATAAGTATGATTTATAAATCTTTGAAAGTCTTGTGCTGCGCAGCAATAGCGGATCAACAATGAAGAACAATGAAACCGCTAAATGCACAATCAGGATTATGGCTAATACCAGAGGGAGTCGTTGCTGCATTCTTCTTCGGGATAGAATATGGGCTAAAGTTAAACCGTTCAATCAACATGCAAGTCTTTGTGAGGATAGGAACAGCTGTTATCTTTGCAAATCATTATGAAAAAAGTAGCTTTTTATACCTTAGGATGTAAACTCAACTATTCCGAGACCTCGACAATCTCGAGAAAATTTGAAGAGAAGGGCTATTTAAAGGTAGATTTTACCGATCAGCCTGATATTTTCATCATCAATACCTGCTCAGTAACTGAAAATGCCGATAAGAAATGCCGAAAGATTGTGCGGGAAGCACGGGCTATTTCTCCCAATGCCTACGTGGCCATTGTTGGTTGTTACGCACAGCTAAAACCTCAGGAAATTTCTGAAATTCCGGGTGTCGATGCGGTATTGGGTGCAGCAGAAAAGTTTCGTTTGGTTGAATTACTCGATGGCTTTGTTCGGCCTGAAAAACCTACCGTGTTTGCGTCCGATATAAATGAAGTTAGTACGTTCAATACCTCCTATTCGCTTCATGATCGTACAAGAACTTTCTTAAAAGTGCAGGATGGTTGCGATTACTCGTGTTCCTTTTGCACAATCCCGCTGGCGCGTGGATCGAGCCGAAGTGATAGTATTTTTAATTTAGTTAATCATGCTAAGGAAATTGCTGCCACCGGAGTAAAAGAGATTGTTCTCACTGGCGTTAACACCGGTGATTTTGGATTACGCAATGGAGTTCGGGAAGAACGATTTATTGATTTGATCAACGCGCTTGATAAGGTTGAAGGCATCGAACGATTTAGAATTTCATCTATTGAGCCAAATCTATTAACGGATGAAATCATTGAGTTCGTTGGTCAATCCAAACGATTTGTCCCCCACTTTCACATTCCGCTTCAATCCGGATCAAACGCAATTTTAAAATTGATGAAAAGAAGATATCAACGCGACCTTTATGTTAGCCGCGTTGATAAAATAAAATCAGTAATGCCAGCTTGTTGTATTGGTGTTGATGTAATTGTGGGCTTCCCCGGAGAAACACGAGAGCATTTTTTAGAGACGTATCAATTCCTGAACGAATTGGAGATCTCCTATCTGCATGTGTTTACTTACTCGGAACGCGAAAACACATTAGCTGCTACCCTGCCCAACGCTGTGCCGATGCGCGAACGAAATGAGCGCTCAAAAATGTTACATATCCTTTCGGATAAAAAGCGCAGAGCATTTTACGAGAAAAATCTAGGGAAATCCTCTTCGGTTTTATTCGAGAATGATGTTGAAGATGGATTGATGCATGGTTTTACTGAGAACTACATTCGTGTTGCAGCTAAATATGATCCTTTACTGATCAACGAATTAAAGGCTGTAACTCTTATGGCAATTAACCAAAAAGGTCATGTAGAAGTAGAGGAGCTAGTTGATAATGGACAATTGATAATGGTTCCTTCTACAAAAGAGAAGGGTAAGCGGAGTTTTTAGAGATGCCCAATATTTAATTAACCATTACCCCATCTTTAATTTCTATTCTGCGATCAGTCATGGCTGCGAACTCCTGATTATGAGTTACGATTACAAAGGTTTGGCCAAAATCATTTCTGAGTTTGAAGAAAAGTTCGTGTAAGTCCTTCGCATTATTGGAATCGAGGTTTCCACTTGGCTCATCGGCAAAAATTAAAATAGGATTATTAATTAATGCCCGGGCTACAGCAACCCGCTGCTGCTCGCCACCCGAAAGTTCAGCAGGCTTATGGTTCGCCCGGTCTTTTAGCCCAAGTGTATCAAGTAATTGTAGAGCTCTGCTCTTAAGCTTCCCCTCATCAGTTTTAGCAATAAATCCTGGTATCATAATATTCTCCAGTGCCGAAAACTCAGGTAACAGATTATGAAATTGAAATACAAACCCAAGGTTCTTATTTCTGAATTCAGCTAAGGCTTTTGAAGTTTGGGCAAAAATATTGGTGTTATTAATCTCAACTTTTCCGGTATCTGGTTTATCGAGCGTACCCAGAATATGCAGTAAGGTACTTTTACCTGCGCCAGAAGCTCCCACAATTGAAACTACCTCGCCTTTGGCTATTGTAACATCAACACCTTTTAATACCGGAAGTGATCCGTACGATTTCATTAATCCTTCCGCTCGCAACATGAGTATATTAGTTCTTGAATTAGAAAATTAAAAAAAGTAGCTTGCCCTCCAAAACTACTTAATTATGAACATCCACGAATATCAGGCTAAAGACATTCTTAAAAAATTCGGAGTTGCTGTGCAAAGAGGCGTTGTTGCCGACACGCCTGACAAGGCTGTTGCCGCTGCAAAGGAAATAGGTGCCGAAACTGGCTCGAAGTGGTTTGTTATTAAGGCTCAGATACATGCAGGTGGTCGTGGAAAGGGAACTGTTAAAGAGACGGGTTCTAAAGGCGTTGTGCTTGCAAAAAGCATTGATGAAGTTTTTGAAAAGTCGAAGGCCATTTTAGGCGGAACCTTGGTCACCATCCAAACAGGTGCAGCCGGCAAGAAAGTAAATAAGGTGCTGATTGCTGAAGATGTTTATTATCCCGGTGAGAATGAGCCTAAAGAATACTACATGAGTATTTTATTGGATCGCGCCACAAGCAGACCCGTTATTATGGCCTCCACCGAAGGCGGAATGAACATTGAAGAGGTAGCTGAAAATCACCCTGAAAAAATCGTTAAGGAGTGGATCGATCCATCCATAGGATTACAACCCTTTCAGGCGCGCAAGATTGCTTTTGCATTAGGGCTGGAAGGTAATGCCTTTAAGGAAATGATCCGATTCATAAACTCTTTATATGCAGCCTACATAGGGCTTGACGCATCGATGTTTGAAATAAATCCAGTGTTAAAGACTTCCGATAATAAAATATTGGCTGTTGATGGCAAAGTGAATCTTGATGACAACGCACTTTATCGCCATAAAGACCTGGAAGAATTAAGAGATCTTTCAGAAGAAGATCCTTTGGAAGTAGAAGCCGGAAAATCTGGTTTAAACTATGTAAAGTTGGATGGCAATGTAGGCTGTATGGTAAATGGAGCCGGGCTTGCAATGGCTACTATGGACATTATTAAACTTTCTGGCGGTGAGCCTGCAAACTTCCTGGATGTGGGCGGTAGTGCAAATGCTGAAACCGTTGAGGCTGGTTTTAGAATTATCTTAAAGGATCCCAACGTTAAAGCGATCTTAATCAATATTTTCGGAGGGATAGTTCGTTGCGACCGGGTTGCCAGTGGGGTTGTTGAAGCTTACAAGAAAGTAGGAAATATTCCGGTTCCGATTATTGTTCGGCTACAAGGAACCAATGCTGAAGAAGGGGCGAAAATCATCAAAGAATCAGGATTAAAGGTGTTTTCAGCGATCTTATTAAAGGATGCAGCTCAAAAGATAACAGATGTGCTTGCGTAAGTTGGTTTACTTAAACGAAAATGCTTAAATTGGAAGATTAAAGCTAACCTATGAGGAAACTGTTAGTTGTTATTGCATTGATTCTTGTTGCAGACTTAGCGTTTGCGCAAAGTTTCTACGCCATGAGAAAAAGCCGGGCATTGATTCTAGTTGCTGGTACTGGCACTTCCACCTATTTTGGTGAGCTTGCTAATCCGGGTAACTATATTGATGCAAAACCAAATTTTAATGCCGGTCTCCAATATTATTTTACACCCAGAATAAGCACCAGAGCTGAGCTTACATGGTTTACCTTGGAAGGAACGGACAGTAAGGCCGATGATGGAAGTCGCGTTAAAAGAAATCTGTCCTTCCAATCGAACAACGTGGAACTCGCTTTTACAGGCGCGTTTAATCTCTTCCCCAATGGCAATAGATACTACAGACGACCCTATTTTAACGTGTATGGTTTCGGAGGCGTTGGGGTACTTTACATGAATCCTAAGGCAGAATATCAGGGCCAAAAATATGCTTTACAACCGTTAAAAACTGAAGGAGTTGATTATAGTAGAATAGGTTTAGTAATTCCTTTTGGTCTTGGCGTTAGATTAAAAGCAGGACCTAATTTCAATGTGGCGCTTGAAGGTGGGTACAGAAAGACTTTTACAGATTATTTAGATGATGTTAGTACCGTTCACCCAGGGACTGCCGCTTTTGCTGAACCTATTGCAGCTGCCCTCTCAGACAGGCGTCCAGAAGTTGGATTCGCTGCTGCTCCTGCAGGAACTCAACGCGGCAACCCAGATAATGACGATGGTTATTTTCTTCTAAATGTGAAAATTGAGTATTACCTGCCTTTAGATTTAGGAGGACAAAACAATGGAAGAACTTATAGTAAAAAGCGAAGTTCTTTCTATAGATACAATAAGAAAGGTGGATTTAAGAGATAGTACTTAAATCTTATCTAAGATTTCGTACCTCGAATAGTTACTTCTAAATTCTGGAATTAACTCTTTCATCAGTGCAACCATCTTCAGTTCATTCTTATCATTTACAAGATCGAAGAATAATTCAACATACCGATTAATATCCTCATACGAATGCGCCACAACTTTGCCTATTAAAATTTTGTTGTGATGCGTTGGGATTGTATCCTCCGCTTGGTTCAAGAGTTCTTCATACAATTTCTCTCCTTCGCGCAAACCAGAAAATACTATTTCGATATCCTTGCCAGGTTGCAACCCTGAAAGTAAAATCATTTTGCGAGCCAAGTCTAGAATCTTCACAGGCTTACCCATGTCAAAAATAAAGATCTCGCCTCCTTTTCCCATCGTACCCGCTTCCAAAACTAGCTGGCAAGCTTCAGGGATGGTCATGAAAAAACGGGTAACTTCCGGGTGGGTAACTGTAACCGGGCCGCCTACTGAAATCTGATTTTTAAACAACGGAATTACAGAACCATTTGAACCCAACACATTGCCGAAGCGAGTTGTTACAAAAGCAGTTTTATAATTCCCTTCGTCATGAAGTTTCTTATTTAAAGCTTGTACATACACTTCGGCAATTCGCTTAGAGCAACCCATTACATTAGTAGGATTAACTGCCTTGTCTGTGGAAATCATTACAAACTTTCGCACTTTAAACTTAATGGCTAAATCAGCTAAGTTTTTAGTTCCTAAAATATTGCACTGAATTGCTTCACTAGGGTTTCCCTCCATCAAAGGAACATGCTTATAAGCGGCAGCATGGTAAATTATCTCAGGCTTGTTTTCCTCAAGAATAGAAGATATTCTATGTGTATTCGTTATGTCTGCTAAATATGGAATAACCTTTACAGCAAATTTTCCTTTTATTTCACGTTCAATTTCATACAACGGTGATTCTGCCTGATCAATTAATATTATTCGCTCGGGGGAGTAAGCTGCCAACTGGCGAACCAATTCACTGCCAATAGATCCTGCTGCACCCGTTATGCATATTCGCTTGCCTTTGATGTCGTTGATGATTGAAGGATTATTAAGTTGTATGGTTTCACGACCTAATAACTCTTCAATATTAATTTCTCGAATCTGACTAATGCTCAATTCACCGCCCACCCACTTCTCTACAGGAGGAATCGTTCTTACTTTAACTTTATTACGCAAGCAGGCATCGACCAATTCATTTTTCCGCTCCAGCGAAATATCCCGCACCGTAATCACAAGTTCATCGATACTTAATTCATCAAAATAGTAATCAAGATTATCTTTTCGGGCATCGTAAATTTTCGTTCCATCAACCACCTTTCCTACCTTATTTCCATTATCCTCTAAGAATCCGACAATTTGCATGCGTGGCGTGGAGTCTATCACATGGCGCGTGATAATACCGGTTTGTCCCGCTCCAAATATTAAAACACGGCTCTTCTTAATTATGGCATCCCGATAATAGGTGAATATATATTTAACCAGCAAACGATAATTAAATAAAAATAAGAATGATGATAATAGACTTATAAAAACTACTGAAAATGGAATGATAAAAGTTCCGTTAACAAAAAAGGTAATCAAATTGATGGCACTAACTAATGCAACATTCAACAGTAGCATAAAGAATATCCGCACACCATCTTGCAGCCCCGTGTATCTAATAATCCCTCTATAGCTGCCCGTGGTTATAATAGAAAGCAACCCACACGCTGCGTAAATCAGGATACCTTGCTTATAGTTGTTTGTTTGTAAATCAGAACTTGAAAAGTTAAACCTTAACAAGTAGCCCAGCAGCGTTGAGAAAATAATAAATGAGCAATCAATTAGAATAATTACCCAGCGTGGAAGGATTTTCAGGCGCCTGAGTAATATTGGAAACCTTTTCACTGCTACATATAATTAGTTCGACTTCTTTCTTGCAATGAGTTTCTTAACACCTAACATGCCACCCAAAGCGACCAAAATCTCAATTCCGGTAATGGGAACGTCCGGATCTACCGCAGGATCACCTGGCTGAGCCACAACTGAGAATGCTACAAAAAGTATCAGTGATACACTTACTAAAAGAATCTTGAAAGGTGAATGAACTATTCTCATCGCTTCATAATCTTATACGTGGATACTGATTTATCAATGCCTATTAATTTAACCAAGTACAAACCTGGTGGGTTGCTTCGCATATCTAACGTGATGTTCTCCATTCCAACACTAACATTTTGATTATGCAATTGAACACCTGTATTTGAGATCAGGTTAACAGACGCTACCTTCTTACCTCTAAGATCGATGGTCAATTCTGTTGTTACCGGATTAGGATAAAGACTTACACCATCTGAGCTATTACCTTCTATAGCCGTAACTGCGAAGTCGTATGAATCAATCGTTTTACAAGTGCCGATTGTTACCTCAACCTTATATACACCCGACTTATCGGCTGCAATACTTTGTTTATTTCCGCCTTCAATGATTGCATCATTAAAATACCAAACATTGCCCTCTGAATAGGTTGAAGTAAGCACGCCATACTCAGGCTCTGAGATTAAAACATCTTGATATTGAACAACCTCAGCCTTAACAATTTTTCTTTCGCCCTCGCACCCTAATGAGTTAACCGCGGATACATAATAATCACGAGACTTGGTTAAGAGAGGTGTATTGAAACTGCCTGAGTTGGATCCTGAAATCGGATCAGTAGATTCCATGGATTCATACCATTTATACGAACCATTTTCAGGTGCTCCGCTAGCCATTAGCGACACTGC
>JBBSBG010000043.1:0-14054 GCA_038251495.1 Cytophagales bacterium | reverse complement strand
TTTTACGCGATGATTTGATAGAAGACATCATGCGTTTTGGACAGGCAAAAACCAAACGTGAAGCAGTTGAGGAAGCTCTTATTTACCATGCAAATTGGCTTAAACGCCAAAAACTCAGGTCCCTTCGGGGAAAAATAAAATGGGAAGGCGACTTGATGAAAATGCGCGAGGGTAAGTGATTTTTGATTCAACTATTTGGATCGATTATCTGAGAGGTAGAAAATCAGCAGCAACCAATCTGCTTGATCAACTTCTCGAAGAATACAATCCTGTAAATGTGCATTTGTGTCCGCCTATCTTTCAGGAGGTTCTTCAAGGCCTATCTAAAGAAGATGATCCCGGTTTAATCAAGGATATGATTATGACCTGTCAGTTTCTTTCATTAGACAGCTATTTTGCCGCTGAACAATCTGCTTCTCTTTATCGATCCCTTCGTCACAAAGGAACAACAATCCGAAAACCAAATGATTGCCTCATTACTTTTTATGCTATTCATTTCAAGTTAGCGCTAGTACACAACGACAAAGATTTTGATAAGATTGCAAAACATACTTCTCTCAAGATCTATTCCACATAAAGAACCAATCCTTTCAAGTATTCCCCTTCGCGGTGAAATAATGATACTGGATGATCGGCTGGTTGCGACATGTGATGCAAAACTTTTACCTGTCGTTTTGATTGAATAGCAGATGAAACCACGGTATCATAAAACAATTGGTTATCCACCACTTGTGAGCAAGAGAATGTAAAAATGATTCCGCCTGATTTTATAATGCGCATCGCTTCCGCATTCAGGCGTTGATACCCCTTCACCGCTTGGTGGCGGGCATCTTTGTGTTTTGCAAAAGCGGGAGGATCGAGAATAATTAAATCGTAAACATCTTTTTTGTCTTTTATAAAATCGAATGTATCACTTGCAAAACATTCGTGTTGATCAGGATCAAATCCATTAAGCGTTAGATTTTTTCGAGTAAGGTCAATAGCTTTCTCCGAAGCATCCACAGAGTGAACCAATTTCGCTCCAGCTTGCAAGGCATAAATTGAAAAACCCCCTGTGTAACAAAATGTGTTGAGTACGCTTTTGCCCTTCGACATTTCACCCAACAACTTTCTGTTCTCGCGTTGATCTAAAAAGAAGCCCGTTTTTTGCCCTTCTTCCCAATCAACATAAAACTTATTGCCGTGTTCAATAATTACATGCGGCACAACAGCCATCCCAAATAAATATTCACTTTCTGATTTTTCAGAAAGCGCCTTATAATAAACGGCTGTCAGTTTTGCATTATTTTTTTCAAAAACTTCTTTGATAGCCTCCGCTATGATCGCTCTGTCTTTCTGCATCCCAAAAGAGTGCGCTTGCAGAACAGCAACATCGTGATACAGGTCTATGATTAAACCTGATAAACCATCGCCTTCACCGTGAACCAATCTATAAGCATTGGTTGATTCGGAGATTGTTAAAGTATTTAATCGTTGTTCAAAAGCATGACTTATTTTGTCGAAGTAAATTGATGCTTCCGGTTTAGCATCGCCAAACACAAGGATGCGCACGGTAATTGATCCCTTTTGATAATGACCAAACCCTACAGTTGCTTTCCTTGAATCTTGAACCTCCACCCAATCGCCATCACTTGGCTCGCCATGCGTTTGTTGTATCCCGCCCGAAAAAATCCATGGATGAAATCGCTTTATAGAATGATCCCTGCCTTGTTTAAGTGTAATTGTACCTTTAATAATTAACTCGTTCATTTTATGCTTGACAAAAAGCAAAGTTACTTAATATATTTAGCCAATTAATTTTAATCAGATGCTTATGAAAAGGTTGTTTTTAGTTGTTAATCTCTCCGTCATTATTTTCTCCTGCGCCAATAAAGACGCTACACCGGATGCGCCATATGCACCGGCTATTCCGGTTGGCGCAGAGCAAGAAGAATATGCAGATACTCCTGGTTTGGTTAAAATTATCGTTCGTGACAGCGATGGAAAAATTGGCGCTTTTGGTTTATACCGCAATAAAAAAAGAAATGGTGCATGGGTAGAATATCAGCGCAACGGGCTTGTAAGATCTATGGTAACGTACGCTGATGGAACGATGGAAGGAGCGGCTCTTGAGATTAATGAAAATGGACAAGTGGCAAAGCAATACAATCATCACAAGGATGTATTGGATGGAGAATATAAAGAGTTCAATTACTCAACCTTAAAAGAAGAACGCTTCTATAAAACCGGAAAGCTGGAGGGCGCAGTTAAAATATATTATCCCGATGGAAAGGTTATGGAAGAAGGCAATTATAAAAATGGAATTCGTGATGGCGTATCTAAATGGTATGATAAAGATGGAAATCTGTCGATAGAATATGAATACAAAGAAGGAGCATTAATAAAAAAATGAAATTTTGTTAGTAAAAGTGAACCAAAACAGACAAAACTCTCGTTTCTACAGCACTGGCATTTCTTTTGATCTTTGGAGACGGCAATGGGCGGAGAGAAAAATTTCAGGAATACATTAAACTATTATCGGCTGAAGTTCATCTCACTTCAACTAAAAATTAAAACTTAATTATTTATCATGATGAAACGATTTGGATCAATTTTGTTGGCTGCGGTGTTGGGAAGTGTGATTACCATCGTAGCCTCACAGTGGCTGGTTAAAGATCAGCAACAAGGTGTAAGAATAGAACACATTAGTGGTGTGCCAACTTCACAAGTAGGGTATCAGGTTAATGGGCAAGGACAATTAGTGCCGCTTGATTTCACAGGCACAGCAGAACAAGTAACAAAAGCGGTTGTACATATTAGATCTACGCAGGAAAGAACAGCGCGTAATAATTCTGAAATACCAGAACAATTCAGATATTTCTTCGATGGCCCATCTGAAAATCAAAGACCACAACAAAGCACAGGCTCGGGGGTAATCATTAACAAGGACGGATACATCGTTACCAACAACCACGTAGTGGATGGCGCTGAAATTGTGCAGGTAACACTTTACGACAATCGCGAATTAAAAGCAGAAGTTATAGGCGTAGATCGTGATACAGACCTGGCGGTTATTAAGATAGATGAAAAAGATCTTCCTTATTTATCTTTTGCTAATTCAGATGAGGCGAAGGTAGGACAATGGGTATTGGCTGTAGGAAATCCATTTAACTTAAACTCAACAGTTACAGCTGGTATCATCAGCGCAAAAGGAAGAAATATTAATATCATTAATTCAAATAATTCTGGTCAAAATCCTGAAAGGCCGGCAAACACTTCAATCGAATCATTCATTCAAACTGATGCTGCAATCAATCCTGGAAACAGCGGTGGTGCTTTGGTTGATTTAACCGGAGGCTTGGT
This sequence comes from Cytophagales bacterium, assembly GCA_038251495.1. Classification (GTDB taxonomy): domain Bacteria; phylum Bacteroidota; class Bacteroidia; order Cytophagales; family Cyclobacteriaceae; genus ELB16-189. Next base: position 10,712 of record JBBSBG010000043.1, on the reverse strand, counting down.
TGGTATCAATACGGCAATAGCCAGCCCAACCGGATCGTATAGTGGTTATGGCTTTGCTGTTCCTTCAAATATTGTGAGCAAAATCACTGGAGATTTAATTGCCTTCGGCACCGTACAACGTGGTTGGATGGGCATTGAAATTAGAAATATTGATAGCAATCTTGCAAAGCAAGAAGGATTAGCTTTAAATGAAGGCGCTTACATTTCAGGCTTTGGAAATGCCGCTGATATTAGTGCTGCTAAAGAAGCTGGAATAAAACCTGGCGATGTGGTAACTAAAATAGATGACACTCAAATCAAATCAAGCACTGCGCTGATTGAGTATGTTGGACTTAAGCGCCCTGGCGATAAAATAAATGTTACTGTAAACAGAGATGGTAAGATCATGGTGGTGCCTGTAACCTTAAAAAACAGAGTTGGGAAAACAAGCATTGTAAAGCGTGAAGAAAAACCGGAAGTTGCATTGTTGGGCTTTGAATTGGAAGAAATGGATGCTAAGTTGCTTGAGCGATTGGATCTTGAGCAAGGGGTAAAAGTAAAATCCTTATCTAATGGCAACCTAAAGCGCACAGGCATGCGCGAAGGATTTATCATTACTCATATTGATGATGTTGCCGTAAAGTCAAGAGAAGATGTTGAGAAGATTATCAACAAGAAGAAAGCAGGTGACTTAATTAACTTTGCAGGTATTTACGAAGGCTATCCGCGTGAGTATATTTACGCATTAAGAATTTAAACTAAACCAATAGTAAATGAGAAAGCTGTTTAAAAAAGGCGAGCGCGTCCGCAGCAAGATTGATGGAAAAGTGATGGAAGTGCTCAAGTACTTGAAGTCAAATTTAGTAGAAGTAAGCTGGTTTGACCTTCAGGCAAAAGAAGTAAGGACAAACAAAATTAAAGAAGATAAACTATCAAAGGCTGCTTGAAAAATAAGTGCGCAGCCAAAAGGCCTTCGGAATAAATCCGAAGGCTTTTTTTATGGGTTCTCACTAAGGTTACGGTTTGTAAGTTACAATTTGTAAGTTACAAACTGTTACTTATCTTTACAGGATGGACAACCCTTTGAATCCGTTTCCAATCTTTGGGTATTATGGCCCGGCCTACTTTTGCAACCGCGAAAAAGAACGCGATCAAATTATAACGGCTTTGCGCAATGGGCGAAACATCACTTTGTATGCACCTCGGAGAATAGGAAAGACCGGTTTAATCAGTCATGTGATTAATCACCTTGGTAAAAAATGGAACTGTGTTTATTTAGATGTGCAAGAATCCTTTACGTTCAAAGATTTTACTAACTCATTTTTAAGTGCCGTGCTAAATGCACTAGCAGCCAACAAACCATTATTCAAAAAGTTTGAGGGTTGGATACTCGCATTCCGGCCGGTTATGTCGGCCAACCCACGCACGGGCAGTTTGCAATTAGAGATTGATTTCAAATCGGAAAGCCAGCAACGTACCTCGGTAAAACAAGCCTTGCAAATGCTGGATTCGTATGGCCCGGGGCTTATTGCCTTAGATGAATTTCAACAAATCAATAGTTGGCACAAAGACTCTTATGCTATTGAGGCATGGATTCGCTCCGAAGTACAGCATCTTAAAAACCTACGTTTCATATTTTCCGGTAGCCAATTTCACTTGCTTAGCGAAATGTTTAATTCCGCTAAGCGACCTTTTTATGCAAGCACACAATCGGTTTCGATCGGAAAAATTTTAGAAAAAGAGTATGAATTATTTATCAAAAAGCATTTTAAAGACCGCGGGCTTAAAATTTCTAATGAACATATAGCCCGGATTTTAGACTGGGCAGATGGCAATACGTACAACACGCAACTGCTGTGCAATCGGGTTTTTTCCAAAACAGAAAAACAGGCCTCCGAAGAAATAATTGATGAGTCTGTTTTGGAGATTTATGCAGAAAATAAATTGTCGTATCTGGCGCTCAACAGTTCCATGTCTAAACACCAGTGGCGGCTGTTAGCGGCTATTGCGCAAGAGGGCAAAGTTTTTCAACTCACCGCAAAAGAGTTTATAAAAAAATACGAACTCGGATCAAGTTCATCCGTGCTTCGGGCATTAGGTTTCTTGATTAAGCGAGAGTTGGTATATCAATACCTGGCTGACGATGGAAAATCGTTTTATCAAATTTATGATTTAGTGCTTATGCGCTGGTTGCAGGGAAAGTAAGGCGATAAAGGTTTTATTTGTTGATCATTCGATTCAGTACTTTTTGTACGCTACCTTTGCATTACTCAAAACTTTAAATAATCTGTTATCAAAAAATTTGACATCCCTGCCTATTATCGCTCTTCCATTACGGGTAAGATTAAAGAAAGTCGTAGACTAAAAGATCTGCGCAAGCAGGATTTTTCGCCTGCTATTTTAGATTTAGGAGCCGTTCAATTTATTCTGGCGCGTCATTTTGGTTTTTGTTATGGTGTAGAAAACGCCATTGAGATTAGTTATCGTGCACTGGAAGAATCTGTTGGCAAAAAGGTGTACCTGCTAAGCCAGATGATTCACAATCAGGAAGTGAATCAGGATTTAGAAAGTCGCGGCATTAAATTTATTATGGATACTGATGGCTCTCAATTTATACCTTGGTCAGCCATTGATAAAGATGACGTAGTAATTATCCCGGCATTTGGCACAACACTGGAAATTGAACATCTTTTATTAGACAAGGGCATAGAGGTGCAAAAATATAACACCACGTGTCCGTTTGTAGAAAAGGTTTGGAACCGGAGTGCAAAACTGGGGCAAGATCAATACACCATTATCATCCACGGCAAGCCCAAGCATGAAGAAACCAAGGCTACCTTTAGCCACAGCACAAGCAATGGTGCAACGGTAATTGTTCGTGATATAGAGGAAGCTCGCCAATTGGGTAAGTACTTGACTGGAGCAAAATCCGCGCAAGAATTTTATTCAGAATTTGCCGGAAAATTTTCTGAGGGCTTTGATCCCAACATCCACCTGAAGAGGGTGGGGGTAGTAAATCAAACGACCATGCTGGCTTCCGAAACCCAAGGCATTGCCGACTACTTTAAGCAAGCGATGGTAGATAAATATGGCTCTGAAAATCTAAAAGATCATTTTGCAGATACCCGCGACACGCTATGTTATGCTACTAACGATAATCAGGATTCAACTTATCAACTTCTGGAAAGCAATGCAGACCTTGCGATAGTGGTGGGTGGTTATAACAGTTCCAATACCTCCCATATTGTTGAACTTTGCGAACGAAAATTTCCAACCTACTTTATCAATTCAGAAATCGAGATTAAATCCGCAAATGAAATTCATCACTTCAATTATCGTCAAAAGGAAAAATTAATCACTCATGATTTTCTGCCTGACAAGCATCCTCTTAAAATCGTTTTGACCAGTGGAGCATCATGCCCTGATACCTTGGTTGATCGAGTTCTAATAAAACTGATGAGCTATTTCCCTGAAGCAAAATCGCTCGATGAAGCACTGAAAGATTTTTAATAATTCTTCAACTAGTTCGTACTTTTGGCGCGTGAAAAAAATCCTTGCCGCTCTGTTAGTACTTTTTGCCCACCATGTAACTGGACAGACAAAAGTAGATTCTGTAAAAGTACTTGATGAAATTACCATTCGCGCCTTTGAAGCCGATCGGCCCCTGCTGCAAGTGCCCGCTTCTGTTGGTTTGATTTTTGAAAGTGATCTTGCCCGTTTCAGTAACACATCCCTTGTTTCATCAGTCAATAATCTACCTGGAATTCGTATGGAAGAACGTTCGCCTGGGAGTTATCGATTCTCTATCCGTGGAAGTTCTCTTCGTTCACCTTTTGGCGTGCGTAACGTAAAGACTTATTGGAACAATTTACCGTTAACCGATCCCGGTGGCAATACGTATTTAAACCAACTTGATGCAAATTCGATTGGTCAGGTTGAAATAATTAAAGGCCCCGGATCAAGTTTATATGGAGCAGGTACGGGTGGTGTACTTTTAATGCAATCCCCAAAATTTAAAGATCAAACAAATCTTAGTGGTGGATGGACGGCTGGTAGTTATGGTTTAAGAAGCTACCAACTAGCATTTAATCAGGCAACGGAAAGCACCAGTCATTCGGTCAGTTATCAGCATCAGCAGGCTGATGGATATCGTGAACAGTCGCGCATGGTGCGCGATCAACTTAATAGTAGTTTCAGTTTCGCATTGTCGGATAAAGAGAAGTTAGAAACTGTTATTTTCTATACTGACTTATATTATCAAACTCCGGGCGGCTTAAATGAAATGGAATATACTGCCAATCCAAGTCAAGCCCGGCCGGCTGCCGGCCCACAACCCGGAGCTGTTTCGCAACAAGCTTCTGTTTCGCTTCGATCATTTTATACAGGCATTTCACATCAATATCAGTTTTCAAAAAAGCTACATAACCGCACAGGCGTCTTTGGAAACTTTGTTCAATTTGAAAACCCCTCAATAAGAAATTTTGAGCGAAGACTTGAACAAAACATGGGTGCTCGCAGTGTAACGGATTATTCATTTGCTATTGGAAATTGGAACGCAAAACTTTTTGGAGGCGGTGAGTTTTTACGTGGCTACTCGCCAGTAAAAAATTATCAAAATATTCAGGGTACGCCCGGAACTCTTCAGAACGATGACGAAATCCGAACACTTCAATATAGCGTATTTGGCCAGGGAGAATTTACAAAAGACGATTGGATTATTACCGCTGGGTTAAGTGCCAACTGGGTAGACTATAAATTGCTTAGACTTACTGACTTGCAACCTGCGCCTCAAGAAACAACATACAATCCCGTACTTACTCCTCGGATAGCGGTGCTAAGAAAAATAAATGATGTGTTCTCCGTTCATTCAAATGTAAGCTGGGGATTTTCTCCGCCAACCCTTGCTGAAGTAAGGCCTTCAAACGGAGTATTCAATACCGACCTGCAATCAGAAAAAGGAATTCAGGTTGAAGTAGGCGCGCGCGGTTATTTTTTAAATCGCAAGTTCTTTGTTGACGCTGCGCTTTATCACTTTGCCCTAGATCAAACCATCGTGGTTCGAAGAGATATTGACGGAGCCGACTTTTTTGTAAACGCTGGCGCTACCAATCAAAATGGTGCCGAACTTTTGATTAATTGGCAACCTACTGTTTCAACAACTTCACTATCCAATTTTAAATTATGGAGTGGTTTAACGTTTAACTACTATACGTTTAAGGATTACGAGAAAAATAATGTGTCTTTTAGCGGCAATGATCTTACCGGTGTGCCAGCAAACGTCCTTACGGGAGGTGTTGATCTTGCATTTAAAAACGGAATTTATTGGTACGTTACCGTAAATTATACTTCCTCCCTTCCCCTCAACGATGCAAATACTGTATATGCAGATTCCTTCACCTTGTTAGGAAGCAAGCTCGGCTACAAGACTTGGATAATTAAAAATATGCCGATCAATATTTTTGTTGGTGCCGACAATTTGTTGGACGAAACCTATAGCCTTGGAAATGATTTGAATGCAGCCGCTGGGCGATATTTCAACGCTGCCGCCAAAAGAAACTATTATGCAGGTATTCAATTTGACCTTGGCCTAAAGCGTGAAAAATAATTGGTATTACAATTTTGTAACTTGCGGTATATAAGAGATTATCAAACAAATTTGTTATGAATATCAAACACCTATTTCCTATTGCGTTACTCTTTGTGCTAGGCACGTTTTCGTCTTGCGATCTTTTTGACAAAGTGGACGATGTTACATTTAATGCAGAGTTGCCATTAGAGTTTGTTGTCAATGACACACGAGTTAATAATGGCACTAATGCTGTGAGTTATGAAATTACTAAAACCTTAGATGCAACCTCTGATGCTGATGTAGCTAAATATACAAGTAAGATAAAGGAGATTAAGGTGAATAAAATTACCTACTCAATTTCTGATGTAAGTAAAAGCGGAGTGACTTTTAACGAGGGTAAACTCATTATCGTATCTTCAGGTAAAGAAATTGCCTCAGCAGGCGATGTTAGTATTTCTGCTGTTTCAAATATTGAGTTAACATCTGATGCTGCCGGATTTAACGAGCTGGCGTCCAAATTGCTTGCCGATAACAAAGAGGAAATTAAACTACAAGGATCGTTTACCTCAACTCCCATAGCATTTAAGCTTTCTTGTAAAATTTATGTAACAATAACGGCTAACGCTTTGTAAGAAAGTATAGAATATCAAAACTAAAAGAGCTCCGATTTAGAACTCTTTTTTTTATATCCTAAAAAAATAAAATGTGGCGTTGCGTCATAGCGACTTTGCGGCTAAATCTTTTACAATCATCTCCGCATGCACGCGTGAATTTTCAATAAACCACTTATTGGTTTTTAATCCACCACATACCACGCCCGCCAAATAAAGATTTTTAACGTTTGTCTCCATGGTTTCTTCATTATACACTGGCGTATGATATTCATCGGCATTGAATTTAATTCCCATTGACTTCATCAACTCAAATGGTGGTTGATAGCCGGTCATAGCTAAAACAAAATCGTTTGGAATCTCTACTTTCCCAGTCGGTGTTTTTATCTCTATGGTTAATGGTGTTATTCTGGTCACTTCAGAATTGAAGTACGCCTTAATGCTTCCTTCCTTAATTCGATTTTCGATATCGGGGCGCACCCAATATTTTACGCTTTCGCGGATTTCCGATTCGCGAATAATCATAGTAACCTCAGCGCCTTTACGCCACGTTTCTAGCGCCACATCCACAGCAGAATTTGCTGCACCAATTACTGCCACGCGCTGACCAAAATAAGGATGGGGTTCGGTATAGTAATGTTTCACCTTCGGTAAATCTTCACCTTCCACATTAAGCAGATAGGGCAAATCATAAAAGCCAAGCGAGATTACTACTGCCTTACTCGTATAATTTTCTTTTGTCGTTTTTACTTTAAAGATGCCCGTCTCATCTTTTTTTACAGATTCAACAGCCTCATAAAGTTTTATCTTCAATTGCCAACTTGTGCAAACTCTACGATAATATTCAAGTGCTTCTGGTCTTGTTGGCTTAGGATTATTTGAGATAAAAGGAACGCCTCCAATTTCTAGTCGATCGGACGTTGAGAAAAAAGTCATGTTAGCCGGATAATTATAAATAGAATTAACCAGGTATCCCTTCTCAATTATAACGTAGTCAAGATTAGCTTTTTTAGCCTCAATGCCACAGGCAAGTCCAATAGGTCCTGCTCCAATAATGATTAAATCTTTCACGTCTATTTTATTATTTCAAGTTGCAAAGCTACCGCAATGACGCAGAGGTGCAAAGAGACTATATTCTAACCAAATTAAACTTAACTTACGCCCTAGCGTCCTTGCGGTTTATTTAGTGACAAAGTATTCATAATTTAGGTTTCAATTCCTAACATCAAAAAATGAAACTATTCCGGCTTCTACTTCTTGTTTCTTGCGGATTCTCAGCGTATGCCCAAAGTGGCTCTGAGATTCTGCTTTTCGATTTGAAAATCAAGAAGAACAAAATCACGTTAAGCAATCCTAAAAACATAACCAATCACACGGGTTATGATAATCAACCAGGGTTTAGTCGCACCGAACCTGTTTTGTATTATTCGTCATTTAATGACGATGGTCGCTCAGACATTAAGTCATTCAATTATCAAACGGGTGAAACAAATTCTGTAACCCAAACACCTGAACGCGAATACTCACCTACGCATACACCCGACAATGCCTATTTGTCCTGTATTATTCAGCGCGACAATGGCGCGCAGGATTTAGGAAAATATCCGCTTGCTGGCGGAGACCCGTATGTAATTATTGATAACATGACTGTTGGTTATCATGTGTGGGCTAATAACAGTCACCTCGCCATGTTTATTCTTGGCGAGCCCAACACGCTACACTATTTGCGTTTACCTACAAAAGAAGATACTGTGCTTGCACAAAACATCGGTCGGTCATTGCACCAAATTCCCAATGAGCGAGGCATCAGCTTCATTCAAAAAAATTCTGGCAACGAATGGCAGATAAAGAAATTGAATACCGAAACGATGGCTATTACAACGATTGCCTCCACATTGCCCGATCGGGAAGATATTTGCTGGACGCCTGGTGGAAAAATTATTTCAAGCGATGGATCAAAACTTTACATGCTTGATCCTAAAAAAGGAAAGACTTGGAAAGTGATTGAATTAAATAATGGGGCTGAGCTATTAAAAGGTGTAACCCGGCTTGCTATAAATTTAAAGGGCGATAAGTTGGCGGTTGTAGTTGCGGAGTGAGGAGATAATTATCAAAATTGATTGCTACTTATATACATCTTTGCGATGTCCTATTCTTCGAATTTCAATTACTTCTATAATTTCGTTTATTGAATATACAATCCGGTAATCGCCAACGCGTACACGTCATAGTACCTCATTTTGACCAATCAATTTCTTTGAACCGGATGGCCTCGGATTTTCAGACAAAGAATCTATTGTATCTGCAATTCTTTTGATTACCCGATTTGAAAGTTTGCTGAGTTCCTTTTACGCAGATTTTTTTTATCGGATAGTGTACATTAAATTTTGCCCTGTTTCCTGAGTTTCTTTTTAACGATTTCCCAACTCACAACTGGTTCATCAACTCGGCTTTCAGCCAAAATCAAGTCGAATAACTCTTCTATTTTATAATCATACTTTTTAAGCAATGACATGTCGGTGACCACCGCCTTTTTTTTGCTTTGCTCGTCTGTTATATAATTAATTCCTTTCATAGAGATTTCAGATTTAGCAATTAATTTATGATAATGCTTGCTTTACTTCTCACAAAACCCGCCCTTAGCAATCCATAGTTTCTCAAGTTCAATTTCTAAAAGTCCTTCGCGTACGGCAGTATCCATTTCTATCACTCTCATATCAAGATCGCCTTTCATTACAAGAATGCCGCCCTCCATATCGCCAAAGGTTCCCTCTGCTATTGCATTTCCTGTTTTGATAATGGTTTTTAAATAGTCATCGTGCTTCTTAAAAATCTCGGGCGCGTTTTGAATGTTGAACTTGGCAATGTTGGGTATGTAGCGGATAAACTGATAGGTCACCATTTCGTAAGGTTCTTTTACTGCACAGGCTGACCCTACTCGCGGATAATAGGGGAGCACTTCTACCCGCCAACGGTTTGCCTGCACACCGGGGTCGGTACTTAGCCATTCCTTTACTTGCTCTATTGACTTTGATTTGAAAATAAAAATACCCCCGCCTGCATCGAACGATGCTGCTGAAATTAGTTTCCCTTCCTTTGCCAGTCGTGTAATGTTTGTCCGATGGCCAGCCATTATTTTTTTTACCTCCGCTTCAGGCAATTCTGTTTTATCCGTTCGCTTGTTTAGGAAAACAAAAATCAACTCCGTGTTTTGCGCAATTGAAAGTTGAGTAATGAATAGAAATAAAATAAGGAATAGTTTTTTCATGTGTTGAACTTACTAATTGAAAAGTTGATCTACAACTAAAGCATAGCAAGGCACCTGATTATAAAACTTCTTTTCTTTTTTGCCGGCTGATTAATAACACGCCCGCTAAAATCATGAAAGTCCCCACGATCTGAAGAAAAAATATCTGCTCATCTAAAAAGAAGTACGCCATCACAATGGTGGATACTGGCCCAACACTTCCAACAATAGCCGCATTATCGGCACCAATTCTTTTTATACCCTGAACAACTAAATAGGATGGAATTACGGTTGAGATAATGGCCATTAAAAAACTATACAGATATACTGTACCTGAAAAATTGAATAATGAAACTTCAGTCGTGACCAAAAAATGAATTAATACCCCCATGGCAGCAAAACACATTGCATAGCTATTAAATTTAGATGCCCCCACTAATGGAATCAAACGACCACTTCCCACTATGTAAGCGGCAAATGTAAATGCACAGATAAAAATCAAGAGCGATCCAAAAATAAAATTGTCGCCCAGCGAAGATTGCAAGTTGACTTCTCCAAAAAATGCTATGAACAAGCCAATATAGGTAATCGATAATGCCAGCCATTGAATAGGTTTTATTTTCTCTTTGAAGATTATTGCAGACATCAGTAAAACCAATGTTGGATAAATAAATAGTATCAATCGCTCAATACCAGCAGATACATATTGCAAGCCCAAAAAATCAAGCAAGCTGCTTATATAATACCCTAAGCATCCAACAATAGCTACTTGAATCCATTGTTTTGTTGTAAACCGAACATTACTTTGTTTGCTGGACGATGTGAATGCATGGACAATAAAAAACGGTAAGGCGAAGATCATTCGTAAAGCCAATAGCGAAATTGTATCAACTTCTGTATCGCGATAAGCAAGTTTTACCAGGATGGCTTTTGTCGAAAAACAAATGGCCCCTAAAAATGCAATTACAACACCTCCTAAAAAGTAGTCGCTCTTATTACGATCGGTCATGGTTTGCCTACCAAAGCTTTCACTAACTTCATTAGATCAGCTTCTGAATTATAAAGATGCGGTGATACCCGAATGGCGTTGCCACGAAACGAAACTGAAATTTTGCTTTTCTTAATCGCTTTCTTGATCGGCTCTATCAATTTATCATCTGGCAAACGAACTCCAAATAAATGATACCCACGATATTTTTCGTCCTCAATCCAATAACCGGCCTCTTTTAAAATCTTAATTGGCATCTTAGTGATGGCCGCAGTGTATTGTTGAATAGCCGTTGGTTTCCATTGGTTGATTTGCTTC
>JBBSBG010000042.1:0-14252 GCA_038251495.1 Cytophagales bacterium | reverse complement strand
TTGGTTTGTAACCATCCACCCTTTTGATGATGGCAACGGCCGCATTGCCCGAGCGATTTCTGATATGCAGTTAGCGCGATCGGATGGCAGTGCACAACGATTTTATAGTATGTCGGCACAAATCAGGAAAGAGCGCACAGCATATTATGATTGCCTGGAGAAAACTCAGGGTGCCACACTCGATATAACCGAGTGGATAATGTGGTTTATAGAAAATCTCGATCGCTCTATAAAAGAAACGGAAGAAAACTTACTTGAACTATTAAGCAAAACAAGGTTTTGGGAAAAGCACAATACAAAAGTGTTAAACGAGCGACAACGAACAATGCTCAATAGACTATTCGACAATTTTGAAGGCAAGCTAACAACAAGCAAGTGGAGTGAGATGGCAAAGTGCTCGCCCGATACCGCCTTACGCGATATTCAATCCTTAATTGATCAGGAAATATTAGAGAAAGAACCCGGTGGTGGCCGCAGTACGAGTTATAGAATAAAAAAGGTTTAACTAAACGGTGCGCATTTTTTTGTCACTGATTCACAGATTTATGGCGAGATTTTTAATCAGTGAGTCTGTGGCTCCTTTTGCTCAATCTATTTCTGAACCAACACCGCCTCCTCAACTATAAAATTCCCATGCTCCAGATCAGTGTCATTTAATTTAAGTTTTCCTTTTATACGAATGTATTGATCGGGGTCAAATTTTGGAGCGGCTGTTTTGAAATAAACTTCAGCGATGGATTCAGGGCCGGCACCACCACAAAAAAAACATTGGCTAAACGGAAACTTAGAAAGGATGATGTATGCATTCCCGTCCACATCAATAGGCAGGTAGTAACCTTCCAAATCAATTTGTTTTCCTACTTGTGCTTTCAACTCTGTTGAAAATGTTGGAAATAAAAAATACTCGGCCGCCTTCTCATTGTACTTTGCATCAAATTTTGTTTTGGCAAAAACTGCCCAGGTATCAGGTTTGGTTTGCGTAAATCCCGTAAGGGATGCGAAAAGAAAAATAATGAGAGCAAGCGTTTTGTTCATATCAAACATATTTGGATTAAAAATAATCAATTTTAAATGAGCTAAGTTTAAAACTACATCAACGGAAAAATAGTAATGGCTTTTAGTAAGTTTTTTGGCAAAGGCGTCAGACCGCTTTTTGCGATAGTTAAAAAGCGGCCAGACGCCTACAGTTAATCTAATTCCCGGCCAGCACTTTATGTATGTCAGTGCGGTAAGCTTGAAAAGAAGGGATCAGAGAACAAATAATCCCCAACAGCAAGCTTCCTCCAAAAAGAAACAATTCTTCTTTATAAAATATAGTAGCGCTTATCCCCGTCTTCTGACTTTCCGCCACAAACGCAGTAAACAAATAAAGCACACCATGCCCCAGCGCCATTCCAATCAAACTTCCAAATAGTGTTAGCGTAATTCCTTCCAGTTGGGTGGCGACAACTAATTTTGTGCGACTCGCACCCATCGAACGCATGATAGCTAAATCATATTTTCGTTCCTTCAATGAATTATAAAGCGCAATAAAAATGCTAAGCGCTGAAATAAAGATTAACACATAAGCAAAACCATTCAGTGCCTGCACGCCTACTCCGAGAATAGAAAAAAGTCGGGCTGCCTCGAAAGCTGGAGAAGCCGCTTGCATATTGGTTTGGGTATTGATGTATCTGGGCAACTGGATTGCAGCTATCGGATTTCGATACTTGATTAACAAACTGGTTATTTCTTTTGTTGAGTCACCTGCCGCAATTGTCGGCACCAGAATAGAAGTATCTGAAAATACTTTTTCTACATTAATCGAATCATGCTCTTCATGCACTTTCCAAATACTAGACACATTTGTGAGAATCAGATTATCGATTACACTATTCAATTTTTTTAAAACTCCGCGCACAACAAACGGATTTTCAGCGTGCGCATGGCCTTCCTTACTAAGTCCGTGAGCACTTTCAAACGTATCTCCAACTTTTAGTTTTAGAATCTCCGCTGCTGCTGCACCTAAAACCACTTCCAAATCACTTACCCACCAAACTCCGGATGCAAGTTCTGCTTGATACAAATCGGCATAAGCAGTATTTGTTCCCACAATTCTGAAATTTTGATAACTATCCCCTAAAGCCAATGGAATTGCACTCTTCACCAACCGGTGCTTTGCTAACCGCTCTGCTTCATTGAGTTTAATATTGCCGGTGGGAAAATCAATATGAAAAATATTGCAAAGAATTAATTGTAACGGACTTCCCTTTGCACCAACTACAAGATCAATTCCTTTTGTGTTATCGGAGATTTTTTCTTTCAGCTGATTGCTGAAGAGCAGTAACACTGTAATAACAGCAATACCAAGCGAAAGCAATAAGATATTCAGCAACGTATTAAGCAGTCGCGCTTTTAAATAACTAAATACAAGTAGTACCAGATTCATAATTGGATCAGGTTACTGATTTTACTTCTCAACCGTTGGTCATGCGTGGCAATAATCAGCGTAGCATTATTTTGCTGCGCCACTGAAATTAACAAGTCGCTTACCTTATCACAATTCTTATCGTCTAATGCAGATGTTGGCTCATCGGCTATAATAATTGCTGGCTTATTTAATACAGCGCGGGCAATGGCTACTCGCTGTGCTTGGCCTAAACTTAAATCCTGAATTCGTGAATGTTTCTTTTCACCAATCCCTAGCTGCTCAAGCACCTCATCAATCCGCGCTGAATCTTGGTTCAATCCCGCAAGGAAAGGCGCCATCAATAAATTCTTTTCAACGGTAAGCGCCTGAATTAAATGGTTGCGTTGAAAGATAAATCCGTAGTGCTTTCCGCGAAAGCGATCAAGATTTGATTCTGAAAGATTTGCTATATCTGTTCCTCCAACTTCAATATTGCCGCGCTGCGATTTCAATAATCCGCCAAGTAAATGGAGTAGAGTTGTCTTGCCACTACCAGACTCGCCAAGCAACAAAAACTGTTCACCTTTTTCTATGAGCAAATCTTTGAATGAAATTTCCTTTTCAAAATTATAAGAATATGAAAGCGAGGTGGTTTTTATCATTCGGTGCAAAATAAATAAAAGGAGTCGTTAAAGAATTTCCTTTTCAGTAATCGGCAAAACTTATTTCTTTAAGGTCAAAATGTTGTTCACCTTTTTCAGTTGTAACTATTAACCGGCCACGTTTATCAATGTTTGTGATTTTACCAATCAGCTCACCATTCGCTATTTTAAACCTATGATTCTCTCCTCTTCTGTAAAGATTAGTCAGGTAATCCGCTTCCAGCTCCTCAAGTTTTCCGGCTCGTAATTGCATGAACCTGACCTCCAAAGCTTGTAAAAGGTTTGACAGTTCAGTTTGTAAATCAAACTCATGATTGGCTTCCAAACTCAACGAGGTTGCTTTTGTGGTTTCAAATTTTGCCTGATTTACATTCAGTCCTATTCCTACAATCGAAGTCTGGATGGATTCCCCAGCGATTGAATTTTCAATTAAAATTCCACAAACCTTGCGCTCATTAATAAGCACATCATTCGGCCACTTGATTTTAACGCTTTTTTCAGTTTTTTCTTTCGAATAATCGGAGATGGCTAATGCTATTATCTGCGTTAATCGGAATTGCTGATCGGCTCGCAAGAAGGAAGGTTTTAGAATCAGCGAAAGCGTAAGATTTTTACCAGGCTCTGAAATCCATTGGTTGCCGCGCTGGCCTCTACCTTTATATTGATTATTAGTAATGATAACAGTGCCTTCTACCACCGACTCGCGGTCGGCAAGTTCAGCCGCCAGCGTATTGGTGGAGTGACATTCTGGCACATAAACAAGCTTCTTTCCTATGAAAAGGGTATTGGCAGGGATTTTATACAAGGTATTTTGGTTAGCTTTGCAGATTGTTCAAAATCAAAATTCGAAGATAGTTAATGGCTAAAAGAAAGAAGGGGGTAGATTCAGAAAAACTAAGTGATGCCATTGTAAAAGGAATGCAGGAAAAAAAGGCTACGGACATCGTGTTGTTAGATTTGAGGAAAGTCAAAAACGCAGTAGCCGACTTTTTTGTAATCTGTTCTGGTAATTCAGACAAGCAATTAGAGGCAATCAGTGACTCAATAGATGAGCAAGTCTATAAAATTGTGAAAGAAAAGCCCTGGCACTTGGAGGGCAAAAAGAATAAAGAGTGGATGATTCTCGACTATATAACTGTTGTATCACATGTCTTCCGAAAAGATCGCAGAGGTTATTACGCGTTGGAGAAGCTTTGGGGCGATGCAGAAATCACAGAAATAGAAGATTAAGAACTTTAAATGTAATCAGACGTTAATCAATTGAAATTTTTATAGTAATGGCAGACAAGGAAAGAAAAATAGTATCACCAAAAGTTCCAAAACCTAATTATCAAATGTGGGTAATTCTGGCTTTGGTGGCTGCAATATTAGGTGTTAGTTGGCTTACTCGCAGTGGCGAATTATTGGATATCGGTGAGAGTCGCTTTGCCGATATGGTGAAGTCTGGGGATATCAGAAAGCTCGTTCAAATTAAAAGTGAAAACATCTGGGTTGTTGAAATAACGCTAAAACCAGAGGCGCTTAATAATGCCAAGTACAAACAAGAAATTGAGCGCAGCAGCCCTTGGGGGATCAGCGAAAACGGTCCGCATTATAAAATTAAAGTAGGCTCAATAGATAAGTTTATTGAGAAGTACGATGCGCTAACCAAGAACATGACTCAGCGAGTTGACATTAAAGTAGAAGACCGACAGGATTATACGAACATGTTTTTCAACATCGGGTTTCTGGTGTTGCTTGTTTTTGGTTTTTGGATGTTGATGCGCAGAATGACTGGTGGCGGTGGCCCCGGTGGACAAATCTTTAACATAGGAAAATCAAAGGCCGCTCTTTTTGATGCGGAAAGTAAAGTGAAAATTACTTTCGCTGATGTTGCCGGTTTAGAAGAAGCCAAGGAAGAAGTAAAGGAGATTGTTGATTTTCTAAAGACGCCACAAAAGTTTACAAAACTGGGTGGCAAAATCCCGAAAGGAGCGTTATTAGTTGGCCCTCCCGGAACAGGTAAGACCTTGCTTGCAAAAGCAGTTGCCGGTGAAGCCGCGGTTCCATTCTTCTCTTTATCAGGATCTGACTTTGTGGAGATGTTTGTTGGAGTTGGTGCAGCGCGCGTACGCGATTTGTTCAAGCAAGCCAAAGAAAAGGCACCTTGTATCGTTTTTATAGATGAGATTGATGCCATTGGTCGCTCACGTGGAAGAGGTCAAATGCCAGGTTCAAATGATGAGCGTGAAAACACACTTAACTCGTTGCTTGTAGAAATGGATGGTTTTGCTACAGATAGTGGCGTAATTATTTTGGCTGCTACTAACAGACCTGATGTATTGGACTCTGCGTTGTTGCGCCCAGGTCGTTTCGATCGTCAGATTAGTATTGATAAACCAGATATTGCTGGTCGTGAGCAAATATTTAAAGTTCACTTGAAGCCTATTAAGCTTTCAAAAAATGTAGATGTAAAGAAATTGGCTGGTCAAACTCCTGGTTTTGCCGGAGCCGAAATTGCCAATGTGTGTAACGAAGCCGCTTTGATTGCTGCGCGTAAGGATAAGACTGAAGTTGAAATGCAGGATTTCCACGATGCTATCGACAGGGTGATTGGTGGTCTTGAAAAGAAAACGAAAATCATTTCGGCTGATGAAAAGAAAATAGTTGCTTACCATGAAGCAGGTCATGCTGTAGCGGGTTGGTTCTTAGAACATGCCGATCCATTGGTAAAGGTTAGTATCGTTCCGCGTGGAGTTGCTGCGTTGGGATATGCGCAATATCTGCCGAAAGAACAATTCCTTTATCAAACTGAACAGTTGATGGACGAAATGTGTATGACGTTTGGTGGTCGTGCAGCGGAAGAAATTGTTTTTAACAAAATCTCTACCGGTGCATTGAGCGACCTTGAGCGGATCACTAAGTTGGCATATAGCATTGTAACCGTGTATGGTATGAATAAGGAAATTGGAAACATGTCATTCTATGATTCCAAGCAAAATGATTACGCCTTTAATAAACCATACTCCGAGGCTACAGCCGAAAAGATTGACATAGAAGTAAAGAAGATCATTGACGCAGCGTTCGAGCGTACAAAGGCATTATTAGAAAAACATCGCGAGCATCTGGAAGTAATTGCAAAAGAACTTTTGGAGAAAGAGATTCTATTTCAAAGTGATCTTGAACGCTTGATAGGTAAGCGCCCCTTTGCAACCCAGACTACCTACGAAAAGTTTACGAATGGAACGGTTGTTGAACCTGAAGGCACATCCTTACCTACTGTTGATGGTTCGGATGCAGAAAATAAAAGAACAGAACCCACGCAAGAAGAGAATAAAAATTATTCTAAATAATAGTTTCGATACGTTCTTTAAAGCCTTCAGGTAAATCCTGAAGGCTTTTTCATTATAAAGTTTCCATACAAACCGTTTGAGCGTTTTCAACCCTCAGCCATAAAATGACAATTTGAAATACTCCTTTTTTTCATTGCCCTCAGTTTTGCCTTTATTTGTAAAGTATGACTCATACTATTTCGCTGCCTGCGGACAAAAAAATTTACTTTGCTTCTGATTTTCATTTGGGAGTACCGAATGCAAAGAGCAGCCTTGCCCGCGAGAAACGCATTACAACCTGGCTTGATTCAATTAAATCGACAGCTCATTCCGTTTATTTGTTAGGTGATATTTTCGATTTCTGGTTCGAATACAAACACGCAATCCCGAAAGGATTCATTCGCTTTCAAGGCAAACTAGCTGAATTGCGGGACGCGGGAATTCCTATTTATTTTTTTACAGGCAATCATGATATGTGGTTGTTTGATTACTTCGAAAAAGAGTTAGGCATCGTAATTTATCGCGACCCACAGACACTAATCGTTAACGAACAAAAAATATTAGTTGGCCATGGCGATGGACTAGGACCTGGAGATGGTACTTACAAGATTCTTAAGAATTTTTTTAATAGCGGAGTTTGCCAGTGGCTCTTTGCGCGTATTCATCCTAATCTTGGCATCAGCCTTGCTAACTATTGGAGTCGCCAAAGTCGCATTAGCAACATGAAGTTGGAAGAGAAATTTACCAACGAAGAAAACGAGTTCTTACTTACTTATTGCAAAGAAGTGGAAAAAACTAATCATCACGATTTTTATGTTTTTGGGCATCGGCATTTACCACTTGATCTCGCTGTATCGTCAACCAGTCGATACATTAACTTAGGTGAGTGGGTTCATTTTGATACGTACGCTGAATATAATGGGGAGCAAGTATCCTTAAAGAAATTTGAAGTCCATGCATAAAAGCACTCGATTATTTTTACTCTTTGCTTTTACAAGCTCTTTTGCTTTTGCGCAAACTGATCTCAAGAAAATTAAAGAGTGGAAAGTTAGCGATGTAACTTTTATGGCCGAAGATCGCTTGGGGGATTTCTTTATCGTTCAAAAGACCGGAAAAATTAAAAAGTATGATCTCAACGGTAAAGTATTGGCTTCTACTTCAGAAAAAGGCGTAACGTTAATCGAACCGTGGTATCATCCAAGCATTTTTATTTACAAGCGCAGCAAACAACAGTATATTCTTTACGGACGCAATTTTGAGAATCGTGAAGAGTCCGTTATCGAACCTTCTATTGCCATTGAACCATACCTAGCTTGCCCAACGCACGATAATAAACTTTGGATTTTTGATAAGGCCGACTACTCCTTAAAAAAAGTGAATCGTTATACCAACGAAGTCATTTATGAGTTTGAAATAGACCGGGAACTTGTTACCAATCAACCTGAGTTTACCTATTTGCGCGAATACCTGAATCTTGTTTTTCTTTTAGATAAGAACTCAGGTATTCTTATTCTAAACCATTTGGGATTGGTGATTAATAAAATTGAAATCAAAAATCTAAAAGGTTTTTATTTCTATGGAGAAGAAATTTATTACCTCGAAAATGATAAGCTTAAGTTTCTGAACCTTGTAACAGAAAAAGAACATGAAGTGAGCCTACCGCCTGGAACGCAACAAGCAATTATCACAGATGAGCGGATTATTATTCTAAACAACTCAAGCAAAGTCGCGCTTTATACTTATTCATTGGAGCCACAATAGCTTTCAACTGTGTTCATTTTTGAACATCTTTGTACGCATAGGCACAATTTAATTTAGGAAAACGCCAATTGCGAACAGTTTATGTAATGGCATAATTTTCTCTCTATATAAAATAACTTAACCCTACTCACTGTGAACGAAGGCGGTAAAATCCTGATGATTGATGACGATGAAGATGTTCTTTTGGCAGCAAAAATGCTGTTGAAAAAATCTGGTCATCAGGTAATCATTGAAAAAAATCCAAACAAGATTCCTTTTCTTCTAAATAATGACACCTACGATGTGATTTTGCTGGATATGAATTTCAGCAAAGACACAACCAGCGGCAAGGAAGGCTTCGAATGGCTAAAGCAAATTAAAGAACGTGACCCTGATGCGGTGGTCATAAACATTACTGCGTTTGGCGATGTGGAAATGGCAGTGCGTGCATTGAAAGAAGGCGCTACCGATTTCATTTTAAAGCCGTGGCAAAATGAAAAATTAGTTGCCACGATTTCAACCGCGATTAAATTAAAAAAATCATACAACGAAGTTGATAAGCTGCGCAAGGCCAAGCAAATATTGGAAGAGCAAATCAGTCAGCCATTCCGCGATATCATTGGTGAGAGCGTAGCGTTGAAAGAAGTATTCTCTCTAATTGATAAGGTCGCCAAGACAGATGCAAACATTTTGATTTTAGGTGAAAACGGAACCGGTAAAGAATTAGTGGCACGAGCCATCCATCAAAAGTCAATGCGAAAAGATAATTCGTTTGTCGCGGTTGATATGGGCGCCATCACTGAGACTCTTTTTGAAAGTGAATTGTTTGGTCATAAGAAGGGCTCGTTTACCGATGCGCGGGAAGATCGCCCAGGAAGATTTGAGCTAGCGAACGGTGGCACTTTATTTTTAGATGAAATTGGAAATCTGAGTTTAAGCCTTCAAAGCAAATTGCTAAGTGCATTGCAATCACGGCAAGTAACACGCGTAGGCGCAAACCAAGCGGTAGATGTTGATATTCGTTTAGTGTGCGCGACCAATATGCCGCTTCATCAAATGGTGAAAGAAGGAAAGTTTAGACAAGATTTATTGTATCGGATTAATACCGTTGAGATAACGATACCTCCTTTATGCGACCGAGTGGATGACATACCAATGCTGGCAACTCATTTCTTAAACTACTATTCTAAAAAGTATAGAAAAGAAGTTCTTAGTATCTCACCGACCGCGGTGAATAAACTTAAAAAATATCCGTGGCCGGGAAACGTGCGTGAATTGCAACACTCAATAGAGCGCGCGGTAATCATGGCCGATTCGGCAACACTACAGGAAAGCGATTTTCTTTTCAATCGCAAGGGTGGTAATGACTCCGCAACCGATTCACTTAATCTTGATGAAGTTGAAAAAGCAGCGGTTGTAAAAGCAATACAACTTCATAGCGGAAACATTTCAAAAGCTGCTGAAGAACTTGGATTGACCCGCGCTTCTCTTTATAGAAGAATGGAAAAATATGGACTTTAATTGGCGATCACCTTTAGTAACGCGAGTAGGCATACTCGTATTTACTATTGTTGTATTTGCATACTTAACGGTTTCAAGCGATCGCAGTTACTTATTAATACTTGCCGTGCTTGGCGCTATCGCATTTCAGGTCTCTAAGTTGATGAAGACGGTCGAAACATCGAATGAGAATATTGCTTCCTTTTTAGATTCCATTCGATTTGATGATCTGTCGCAAACTTTTAAAACGGATAGCCACGAGGCCGGAGTAAAAAAATTGCACACCGAACTAAACGAAGCACTTGCCGGCCTGCGCTTTACACGAAAAGAAAAGGATCCAGAATATCAGTTCTTCAAAAATATTGTTCAACATGTGGCAATCGGATTGCTCACTTTCAAAAAAGATGGTTCTATTCAGATTATGAACACTGCCGCCAAGCGATTGCTGCGTGTAACCAAAGCCGATCAACTTTCAGACTTAAAAGGAGTAAGTGAAACGTTAGTTGATACATTCGTAAAATTAAAAACAGGTGGCCGCGAATTACTTCGTTTAAAATTTGGTGACGAAACAATTCAGTTATCTGTATTCGCCATCGAACTCACCTTGCGCGATGAAGAAGTTAAACTCATTTCAATGAGCAACATCCAGAGTGAACTTGAAGAAAAAGAAATGGAGGCCTGGCAAAATCTGGTGCGCGTACTCACACATGAGATCATGAACTCGGTGACTCCTATCTCTTCCCTTGCGGGGATTGTAGAAGAGGATTTAAAAATTCGAATTGATGAACCCACTGAAGTTCCGCTAAAGCGGGCCGATCTGGAAGACATGTATTTGTCTTTGCAAACCATTAGCAAACGAAGTGCCGGCTTAATCCGATTTGTGAAAGAGTTTAGAAATCTAACTCAAATACCAAAACCAAAGCTGGCTGAAGTTCCTGTTAAAGAATTGTTGGAAGAACTTGCTCTACTTCATAAAAAAGAACTTAGCGATCAGTCAATAAATGTTACAATCAATGTAAAGCCTGAAAACTTATTCATTTTGGCTGATAAAATAATGATTGAGCAAGTGCTTATTAATCTAATTAAGAATGCGATTCAGGCATTTGATGAGCAAATAGATAGGCGCATTGAGTTATCTGCTTTTTCAAATGAGAAAGGTCGGGCTGTTATTTCAGTAAAAGATAATGGAGCCGGCATAGATACCGAAGCCCTTGAAAAGATCTTTATCCCATTCTTCTCCACAAAGAAAACCGGTTCGGGTATTGGTCTAAGTTTATCAAAACAGATCATGCGCCAGCACGAAGGCAACATTACAGTTAAGTCAACGCTGGGTGAAGGCACCGAGTTTCTGTTGAGGTTCTAAATTTTTTAATCACCCAAGGCGTCTGTCCGCCTGCCTTTGCCGGAGCTTCTCGCAGACAGGCTCGAAGCGGTCTGACGCCTAACCGTAGTATTAACTCTGATAATTAGAAGCAATAAATAGAAAGTTCGGAAAGATTATTAGCTTTGAACAACAGCTAACCCTATGCAGGACGTTCAAAAGAAAGTACACGCCATCCTTATTGAAAAATTAGGCATTCCCGATTCAGAAATTACCCCCGATGCAAGTTTTGTTAAAGACCTGGGCATTGATTCGCTCGATTATGCAGAGCTGGTAATGGAATTTGAGCAGACTTTCGATATCAAGATTCCGGATGATGATGCCGAAAAAATGCAGACCATTGGTCAGGCGGTCGGGTACATTCAAAGTAAATTGAGCGCTTAATAGGCTTGTATTAAGTTAACTCATAATAACTACAAAATCTTTTTGCTGATTTCAATTCCCCAGCAACAAAAGGTAATTGTTTGTCAAGTGTCGATAACGGGGCATAATACCAGCCGTTCTTAGCTTCATTCCAAAATACAACATACTTTTCCAGCGAAATCATGAGTACATCCATCTCATAAATCTCCTCTTCATCTTTATCATGAAGGCCTGTGAACTGAAGTATGATGTGATTCTTCTTATTTAATTCACCCTTATTGCAGTCAATGCTATTCAAACGCATCAATAGGCGGTGCTCCTGATCCCAGGCTTTAAATTTTATTTTTCGCTTTTTAAATTCCATACTGAAAGAATATACCTTTACTGCATTGCAAACCGATGGACGAAAATAAGAAGGTATTATTCATTATCAATAAATACTCAGGCACAGGCTATCAACCGGCTGTGGAAGGAAAAATTTTGACTCGGTGTACCGATCTTGGATTCGAGCCGTTCATAGAATATACGCAAGGTCGTGGCCATGCTACCGAATTAGCAAGAGATGCAACAGCTTCTAAGGCGTTTGCAATAATTTTTGCCGTTGGCGGTGATGGCACTGTAAATGAAGTGGCTCAAGGTATAGTTGGATCTGACCAAATAATGGGAATTATACCAAAAGGTTCAGGCAATGGTTTATCTCGTCACCTTTGCATTCCTATAAATTTTAAAGAGACGCTTCAATACATTGGTTCAACCAAAGTGATCTCTATAGATACCTTCCAAATCAATGACCAATTATCCATGAATGTGTCGGGAATTGGTTTTGATGGTCACATTGCACGCCTGTTCGGACAAAATGGAAAGCGGGGTTTGATAGGCTACAGTAAACTTGTACTTAAAGAGTTTTTTAGTTATCAGGATTTTCCGATTCACGCTTACATTGATGATCAACTAACAGAAACAAAAGCCTTCATTATTGCTTTTGCAAACTCCTCGCAGTTCGGAAATAATGCGCGTGTGGCTCCCTATGCATCGGTACAAGATGGAATTCTTGATATTAGTTTTATCCGCAAAATTCCGCTTACACAAGTTATCGGATTTGCCAGCAAGATGTTTAATGGCACGCTCAATCGCTCAGCTTTTGTTGAAATCAAAAAAGGAAAAAAAATCACACTTTCGTTTACTGAGGCAATGCCTTTTCATATTGATGGCGAAGGAAAAGAGCCGGTAAAAGAATTCAATATTGAAATTAAACCGGCATCCCTTCGAATGCTGGTGCCGGCAAAATCCACCACCCCCATTTAGAAAATATCCCAAAAGGTTTTAACCAGAAATATCTTTTGTTCGTATAACGTAGGGTTGATTCAACCCCATAAACCCTTACTACAATGAAAAAATTAGTTACCCTTGTCTGCTTTATCATCACGCTTTCATTTGCGTGGGCGCAAAGTTTAACCTCGCCACCTAGTGGCGACAACCAAAAATCCAAAGTCACTCAATTTATTGGACCCGTGGAGGTATCCATTACCTACAGTAGTCCTGATGTACACAGTCCTAATGGGGAAGATCGCACCGGCAAAATCTGGGGCGAAGTCGCTCACGTTGGATTTATTGATCAGGGTTTTGGACCCTCCAAAGCAGCACCTTGGCGCGCTGGAGCCAATGAAAATACAACGTTCACGGTTTCGCATGATGTGAAAATTGAAGGCAAAGATTTGAAAGCCGGCACTTATGGATTGTTTCTGGCAGTATCAAAGGAGGGGCCTTACACCTGGGTTTTCTCAAAAAACAGTGCCAGCTGGGGAAGCTATTTCTATGATGCCAAAGAAGATGCTTTGCGCGTGGATGTAGCGCCTCAAGATGCTCCTTATACGGAGTGGCTTACGTACGGATTTGATGACCGGCAACCTGCATCGGCAAAAGCATCTTTAACATGGGATAAAAAAAGAGTCCCGTTTAGCATTGAAGTATCAAACATTAACGACATCTACCTGGCCAAAATGCGGGCTGAGTTAAGATCCTCCCTTGGTTTTGATTATCAAAATTGGTTGGCAGCTGCTCAGTTTTGTGTGCAAAATAAAACCAACCTGGAAGAAGCATTGACTTGGGCCGAAACTGCGGTAAGTGCTCCCTTTGTTGGGCAGGAAAATTTCAATTCATTGCAAACAAAAGCTGCTGTGCTAAATGCATTGGGTCGAGATGCTGAAGCGAATGCCATTATGGATAAGGCTATTAAAGATCCTGCGGCAACTGTTCAGTCTATTCATCAATATGGAAGAACCTTGTTGCAAGCTGGCAAAAATGATAAAGCTCTTGAGGTCTTCAAATACAACGCTCAAACGCATCCAGAAGATAAGTTTACACCAAATGTAGGATTAGCAAGAGTCTATGCTGCCAAAAGCGACAAGAAGAGTGCTATTAAATATTGGGAATTGGCCATTAAAAATTTGCCTGTTGAGCAGAAACAATTTTTACCACAGTATCAGGCCGAAGTTGATAAGTTGAAAACTGGAAAATAGGAAGTTCATAGTTTAGGGTCCACAGTTAACAGTCGACTGTGGACCGTAGACTTTACCTACAAATTCATCTATAAAAAATTGTCTTTGGTCGATATGATTGCCTGAGCGAGATCGTTTATTCAAAAAGATGTATTTATTTTGCGTTATGAAAAGGTTCTTTCAAATCTGCTCTTGTGCATTTTTAGTAGGATTTATCGCTTTTCCAGCATTTTCTCAGGAAGGTGAATCGGAAAATCCTGTAATTGTTTATGATCCCCTGTTCTGGAAATCAGAATTGAAATTAAAGGATAGCCAGTGTCAATCCATCCAACAGATCAATTCAGAATATTATCAATTGATTGAATCTACCGTAAGAAATTCGGATGTTTCATCTCCGGATTTAAAAGA
>JBBSBG010000041.1:0-14691 GCA_038251495.1 Cytophagales bacterium | reverse complement strand
TCTGTTTTTGTGTTTTGATAAAAAATCAGTGAATCTGTGGCATATAATTAAATCGGTAATCGTGGCAATCAAAATCAGAATAAAAGAATCTCTGTTTTTGTGTTTTGAAAAAAATCAGTGAATCTGTGGCATACAATTAAAATTGGTATTCGTGGCAATCAAAATCAGAATAAAAGAATCTCTGTTTTTGTGTTTTGATAAAAAATCAGTGAATCTGTGGCATATAATTAAATCGGTAATCGTGGCAATCAAAATCAGAATAAAAGAATCTCTGTTTTTGTGTTTTGAAAAAAATCAGTGAATCTGTGGCATACAAATAAAATTGGTATTCGTGGCAACTAAAATGAAAATACTGTTGATCGGTTATGGTAAGATGGGTAAAATCATTGAAGGGATTGCTAAAGGTCGGGGCCATGAAATTGCAGGGATAATAGATGTAAACGATAATCTTAATGATTTCAATAAACCCGTGGATGTGGCTATTGAATTCACGCAACCCGAAGCGGTTGTCTCAAATCTAAAAACTTGTTTTGAGAAAGGCATTCCGGTTGCCAGTGGCACTACTGGGTGGCTAACGCATAGACAAGAAGTAGAGGATTATTGCTTAGAAAAGAAGGGAGCATTTTTTTACGCATCGAATTATAGCCTGGGTGTAAATTTATTTTTTAAACTCAACGAGTTTTTAGCGGGTATTATGGATCGCTATCCGCAATACAGTGTTTCCATTGATGAGACTCATCACACACAAAAGAAGGATGCTCCAAGTGGAACTGCCATTACGTTGGCCGAAGGGGTTATCGACAACGTAGCTAGAAAAAAAGAATGGACACTGGAGGCGAGTGACAAAGTAGAATCGCTTTCTATCAACTCATTCCGGGTTGATCCGGCTCCGGGAACACATACTGTAAAATACCAATCAGCTATTGATGATCTTGAAATTACACATACCGCACATTCGCGAGAAGGATTTGCGTTGGGAGCAGTTTTGGTAGCCGAATGGCTTGCCGAAAAAAAAGGCGTGTTTACTATGGATGATTTTTTAAAGGTATAGCCGCTACTAAGTCAAAAATCAGTTTATTTGCCAAATTTATTAACAGAACGTATTATGAATTGGAAGTTTCGGGAGAAAAAGAAGGAAGCAAAAGATGCAAAACCTAAGTCGGCATTGCGCGAATGGTGGGATGCAATCTTGTTTGCCGTAGTCGCTGCAACCCTTATTCGTTGGCTGATTATGGAAGCCTACACTATTCCCACTCCTTCTATGGAAAACTCCATGCTTGTTGGTGATTTTCTTTTTGTGAGCAAATTCCATTACGGAACCCGCACACCAAGGACGCCCTTGCAGATTCCACTCACCCATCAAAAGATTTGGTTCACCGAAATTCCTTCTTATGTCGATTGGGTTCAATTACCAACGTACCGATTGCCTGGTATTAGTCACGTAAAGCGAAATGATGTTGTTGTCTTTAACGTGCCTGGTCTTGCTGAAAATAATTATCCAAACCCAAACAGAAGTCAGTGGATTGATTACCCGGTTGATTTAAAAACCAATTACATTAAACGCTGTGTTGCTGTTGCCGGAGATGTGCTTGAATTAAAAGATCGTCAGTTGATCATTAATGGCGAAGCTCAGGTTAATCCACCAGACATGCAGTTGAGTTATTTGGTTACATCTAAAGATGAAATCAATGAGCGCAATTTTGAAAAATTTGAAATCGATCCCGATGATTATAGTTTTCAGGGAAGACCAGAAACTGACAAGGTTGTTTACCAAATGTTTCTTAGCAAATCAAAAGCCGATGAGCTTAGAGCACTACCCTTCATAACATCGGTGACTGAAGATTATCGTACCCACGAAGGTCCTGATGGCCGAATCTTTCCCAACTCAAAGCAATGGAATGGTGACAATTACGGTCCGCTTACCCTTCCTAAAGAAGGAATGAAACTTATTATCAATGACTCTACCCTGAAGATTTACGGGAACACCATCGTAAAATTTGATCTTAACAAAGACGCAAAAGTTGAGAATGACAAACTGTACATTGATGGTAAAGAAATAAACGAGTACACTTTCAATCAGGATTATTATTTTATGATGGGTGACAACCGTCATAATTCTCTTGACTCTCGTTATTGGGGGTTTGTTCCCGCTGATCACATTGTGGGCAAAGGATTCTTTATCTGGCTTTCAATCAACAAGTACGGAACGTTCTTCAATAAGATCAGGTGGAAACGATTCTTTAAGTTGGTGAAGTAACACTGGTTACTGGTTGCCGGTAACAGGCCACCAGTTTACCAGTCGATCTCTTTCAACCCTTTGCTCTTGAGATAATCATTTGCTTTGCTGAAGTGTTTGTTGCCGAAAAAACCACGCGCGGCAGAGAAGGGAGATGGATGTGCTGACATCAAC
This sequence comes from Cytophagales bacterium, assembly GCA_038251495.1. Taxonomy (GTDB): domain Bacteria; phylum Bacteroidota; class Bacteroidia; order Cytophagales; family Cyclobacteriaceae; genus ELB16-189. The sequence goes on along the minus strand of JBBSBG010000041.1, from coordinate 12,281 downwards.
ACTAAATGTTTGGAGCGATCGATGATCTCCCCTTTCTTTTGCGCATAAGCTCCCCAAAGTAGAAACACCAGATTACTTTTTTGATCCGAAATTTCTTTAATCACGGCATCAGTAAATTCTTCCCAGCCTATTTTTTGATGTGAGCCGGGTGCCGAAGCCCGGACGGTGAGTGTTGCATTTAATAATAGCACGCCCTGAGTTGCCCAGCGTTCAAGCTCTCCGGTTTTAGGGAAAGGTTTACCCAGATCAGCCTGGATTTCCTTAAAGATATTCTTTAGTGAAGGTGGCATTGTTACTCCTTCCCGAACCGAAAAACAAAGCCCATTTGCCTGCCCTGAGCCGTGATACGGATCTTGCCCAATGATCACCACTTTGAGGTTATTGAAATCCGCACAGTCAAAAGCCCGAAAGATTTCTTTGCCCGGTGGATAGACCGTTTGGGCTCCATATTCCGCCCTTATAAAGTCTATCAATTGGGCGAAATATGGTTTTTCAAACTCATTTTCGAGCTTTTCTTTCCAGCAAGGGGCAATTTTAACGTCTGGCAACATGAAATTAAATTTCGGTGAACGAATGGTACTTTCAGATTGAAAAATAGAAAAAATTGATATTTTTGAAAGAATGATTGCTGAAATAACACAAGGTATTAAGGTAACGGTCGAGACGGAGTATCAACCCTCCTACTCTAGTCCGAGCCAATATCACTATGTGTTTACCTACCGGATCACCATTGAAAATCAAAGCGAGTTTACCATACAACTTTTGCGCAGGCGATGGAATATCTTCGATGCCGGCTTTCAATCGCGCGAAGTAGAAGGCGAAGGTGTGGTGGGTCAGCAACCGGTTTTAGAGCCTGGCCAAACACATCAATACGTTTCGGGTTGCAATTTAAAGTCAGGTATCGGCAAAATGGTTGGCACCTACCAGATGGAGCGCATCGTTGATGGTGCAACTTTTGAAGTAGTGGTGCCGGAGTTTACTATGGTTGCGCCTTTGCGGTTGAATTGACTAAACACAAAGTTCAACTTATTCTTTAAGGATAGTTACATCATTGCAATTCGTAATTCAAAAATCAAAATTTAAAATTCAATATCATTTATTTAGGAATTTCCTCTAAGACCTCACCCCCAACCCCTCTCCAGAGGAGAGGGGTGACTGAACTTATTAGATCGAAGTCCTTGAAAGTAATCCAAGCTGTGCTTGGTAAACGACATTGATTAATCAATCGTAAATCAAAATTTGTAACTCGTCAATCGTAATTTCATTCATTTCCTCATTGTGTTCACGTTCTTTAAGATAAAGTCTTATTTACATCATTGGCTCTACACGGTTGATGAACACTCGATTCACTCGCCCTTCTTTTTTGATTTCTACGAGAAGGTGATTCGCAACAAAAATGCAATCGCGGGATTTAATGAAATTGAACAGACACGCAAGAAGGTACTTGAAAGCACCATAGAAATTGAGCTTGAGGATTTAGGTGCTCGCTCTACGCACTTCAATAATGAAAAAAGATTTCTTTCAAAAGTTGCTGAAACAAGCAGCAGTCCAAAACAGTTATGCGAGTTGCAATACAGATTAGTGAACTATATTGGCGCAAGTTCCATCCTTGAGTTAGGAACCTCGGTTGGCATCACCACACTCTATCTCGCCAAACAGAAGGACGCACGTGTTGTTACGTTTGAAGGAAATAAAGCGCTGATTGAGATCGCACGCACCCACTTCGATTTCTTTGAATCAAAAAATATCGTTCTGATTGAAGGTAATTTAAATACAACGCTTGCCGACTACTTACAGAACCCGGCAAAAATTGATTATACCTTAATGGACGCGAACCATCAATACGAGCCAACCATTCGCTACTTTAATTTATTGGCAAAGCGTATGGCGGAAAAAGGAATCATTGTTGTGGATGATATTTATTATTCGGAGGAGATGGCCAAGGCCTGGAAAGAATTGCGAAATCATACCCTTGTTTATGGCAGTGTGGATTTATTCCGCTTTGGTATTTTGTTCTTTGATCCGGCTCTTAACCGCCAGCATTACGTCTGGTCGATATAACGTTGTTTATGCCTTCAATTAAGGCTATTTTTGAGGAATAAAGATTTAGTATGACCCAACCCACTTCAACCCCAACTCCGGCTCCTAAAAAAAGTAGCAAAGCAGGTATTCTCATTGCAATACTTGCCGTAATTGTAGTTGTGCAGAGCATTAAAATTTACCTGGACTATCAGGACAAAGTAGAGGTAAAGCAAGAGTTGGTAAGCACTGAAGAAGATCTGGCTTCTACCATGCAACGACTGAATGACGTGAAATTGGAACTGGATCAAAAGATAGCTGAGATTGGAAAGTTAGGTGGCGATGTAGCGGAATTAGAAAAAGCCAAAGCTGAAGTAATGGCGGAATTGAAGCGAGGCAATAGTCGCAGCACAAAAGCCATTAAAGAATTAAAAGATCGCCTGGAAGGATATGAAGAATTGCTTAAGTTGAAGGATGATGAAATAGATAAGTTGAAGTCAGTAAACAAAGAACTCTTTTCTGAAAACAGAACCTTAAAAACGAAACAGAATGTATTGAATGATTCGTTGAATCGTGTTACTAAAAACAAAGACGAGTTAGCCACTAAAGTAGCAATCGCATCGCAACTGAAAGCTGAAAAAATTGCGCTGGTGTCTGTTAATTCAAAAGGGAAAGAAAAAGATTCACCATTCAGAAAAAGGCAACTTGAAAAAATAAAAGTAGAGTTCAATATCGCTGAGAATAAAGTAGCGCCTATTGAAGGAAAGAAAATTCTAATCCGTGTTATTGATGAGAATGGGCAACCCATATTTGATACCACCAAAGGATCGGGCACCTTTATGCTTGGCAATAAAGAAGAGTTTTATACTTCCGCGCAGGAAATACTTTTTGACAATACTGGTCAGAAGTTAGTTTTCGTTTACGACAAAGGATCTGACTATACGGCAGGTACTTACTTAGTAGAAATTTACACGGATGGATACTTGATGGGAAGCACCCAATTCGCTGTAAAGTAATCAGTCTTTTACGCTATTAAGCCCGAGTAGTTTTAGCATCCAAAAAGGAAGTGATTTTAACGGGTCGCGATTTTTCAAATTAAGATACCAACCAATCTTTTCGATTATTGGAATTTTGTGCGTCTCTACCAATTCAACAAGTGTACCATCGGGGTCTTCGCAATACGCAAAGTGACCAGCAGCTTTGCCCATATCAAATGAGTTTCTACTATCTACTGTAAATTCAAATCCAGACTTTGTGCAAGTTTCATGTAGTGAATCCATGTTGGATACATCAAAACATACGTGAATGTATCCTTTATCGCCCCACCAACGGCCATCAAATATTTTCGCGGGAGTTTTGCCAGAAACTTGTACCAACTCAACTTCGTGCTGTCCTAATAACTTTCCGAATGCGCCTTTCCTTTCTTCAGGTGACCTTAACAAAGCACGTCTGAAGGAATGATTCCCGCCCGGGATTTTCGCAAAGTCGGCAAACTGCTCGTCCTTGTCATAAACTACTTCGGTAAATCCCAAAATGTCGCGATAAAGGGTAAGCGCCTTGTCGATATCGGTTACTCCAATAACGCAACCCGCTACCCCACCAAAGTTTTTATTCCGATCCTGAAACCAACTTTTGGATTCTATTACTTCTATAAGATTTGAATAGGGATCTTGCACATAAAAATGAAGTCTCCCATCCGGGCCAGCGACTGGTTCATTTAAAAGGCTAACCCCCTTCTCTTTCAGACTTTTATAAGCTTCAGGTACAGACCGTGATTTAATTTTTACAATTGTAACCCCTGTGTCTCCTAGTTCAATTTTGGGAGAATCCTGAGGCGTACGACTTGTGTATTGCCAGATCTCAAGACCAGCACCGCCTTCCAGATTCATTGCTAAAATTGCATACCGTTGATGCGCAATGTCGCCCGTGTAACGAACCATTAGTGCGGCTGTTGCATGATCCCGAAAAATCGGTACAGTCATATCAAACACTTTGCGATACCAGGTCCACGCCTGCTCCGCATCTGCCACCCCCAGACCAATTTGCTGTATTCCGCTAATATGATAACTCATTCTTCAAGGATAATTCAGCAAGTTGCTATAAGTTTTTTTTATATCAAGGGGATTTCGTCCTAAAAAGAACAGGATGAAGGCAAATAAATTTACAAGCTGCACCTGAAGCCAACTATTGCGGTCATATTTGCGCGCTGAAACCAGCACATTTTTAGGAATAATCAGAAACGAATGCTTCTTACGCAGCCTTCTAATAAAGTCATAATCTTCCATTACAGCATAATATTCGTTGTAGCCAGTCAGGTCATTAAAAACTGCCTTGGTAACGAACAAGGTTTGATCGCCCCCACGGCACATTAGGCCTTTAAATCGGGTGCTGTATGCGTTGATCCGTAATATCCACTTATCGGAATCAAATAAATACCGATAGCATCCGGCCTGATAATTTTGGGTTACAGCTTCTTTAATATCTAACGCGAATGTTGGCACCAGCCTAACATCTGCGTGAACAAAATACAGCACATTTCCTTTTGCAACGCTGGCTCCCATATTCATCTGATTAGCCCTGCTCTTAGTCATAGATGTAATTACCATTGCACCTGCCAAGGAGGCTTGTTCGCAGGTGTTATCAGTACTGGCCGCATCTACCACAATCGTTTCGTAAACTAATCCGGCTGCGAATTGGTTTATAAAGGCAACAAGACTATAAATTCTATCGCCCTCATTGTAAGTGGGTATAATTACGCTGATTGCCATGTTATCACTCAACTTCAAAAAATCTAGTAGGTAATTTTATTCGTAAATCTAATAAACTATGAAAAAAGGATTCTTAGCAGTAATGATTTTAGCGTTTGGATTTGCCTCCTCTGCACAACCATCGCACGAAATTTATGATGCGCTGTTAAAAAAGCATGTAACTCAAGCTGGTGTTGTTGACTACAAAGGTTTTTTGAAAGATACTGTTACGTTAAACAAGTACCTGGCAATTTTAAGCAAGAACCCCCCAAACGAGAAGACTTGGTCAAAGGAAGACCAAATGACCTATTGGATAAATGCCTACAATGCGTTCACTATTAAGTTGATAACCAACTATTACCCAGTCAAAAGCATTAAAGATATTGGCAGCAGCATTCAAATTCCTTTTGTAAATACTCCGTGGGACCTCAAGTTCATTACGATTGGCAAAGAAAAGATGGACTTAAATAACATTGAGCATGGAGAGCTGCGCAAACAGTTTGATGATCCACGTATCCACATGGCTTTAGTCTGTGCCAGCAAATCATGCCCAATTCTGCTTAATGAGGCTTATGACTCCAAGCGACTAGATGCTCAGCTAAATCAACAAGCCAAAGCATTTTTAGCCGATCCATTCAGAAATAAAATTTCGACTGACAACCTTCAGTTGAGCATGCTGTTTAAGTGGTATTCCATGGATTTCAATAACAAGGGCGGCTCGGTTCGAGAGTTTGTGAATCGTTATTCCACTATTAAAATCAAGCCTAACGCTAAAATTTCGCACATTGATTACGATTGGGGCTTGAATGAGCAATAAAGCTTAAACCTATACCGGTTATTTTCCATTGCGATTTGGTCAAAATGGACTGTTTTCCTACTTTTGCAGTCCATTTTAAAAAAAACAATAGTACATGAAAAATTACGAGACGGTATTCATCTTAAATCCCGTTTTGTCTGAAGACCAGGCAAAGGATACTGTCGAAAAATTCGTGAAGTTGTTGACCAAGGCTAAAGCTGAGGTAATCAATGTAGAAAAGTGGGGACTTAAAAAAATGGCTTATGCCATTCAGAATAAGTCAACTGGTTTCTACAACCTTCTAGAATTTACGACTGACTCCTCCGACCTTGTTAGCACGCTGGAAACAGAATTCAGACGAGACGAATCGGTAATGCGCTTTTTAACCACTGCGCTCGACAAGCATGCGGTTATTTACAATGCCCGCAGACGCAAAGGCGAATTTAATCGCGGCAAAAAACAAACCACTAGAAAGGAGGAAGTAGCAGCATGACATTAATGAACGAACCTATTAAGCGCGCAGAGATTAAACCTAAGTACTGCCGCTTCAAGAAAAACGGAATTAAGTATATCGATTACAAGGATCCTGATTTTCTTTTGAAGTTTATCAACGAGCAAGGAAAGATTCTTCCAAGAAGACTAACTGGCAATAGCTGGAAGTTTCAAAACAAAGTAGCGCAAGCTGTGAAACGTGCCCGTCACGTAGCGATTCTTCCTTACTTAGCCGATTCGTTAAAATAACCTTAACCTGTAGCAACATGGAAATAATTTTGAAGCAAGATGTATCAGGACTTGGTTATAAAAACGATACAGTAAAAGTGAAGCCGGGTTATGGAAGAAATTTCTTAATTCCGAATGGATCGGCCATCATCGCCAACGAGTCGAACAAGCGAATGACTGCAGAGAACATCAGGCAGGCAGCACACAAGGCAGCTAAACTAAAGCAGGATGCAGAAGCATTGGCCGCTAAGATTGGTGAACTTGTAGTTGAGATTAAAACTAAAGCTGGCGAGTCTGGAAAGATTTTTGGCGCAGTAACTGCCGTGCAGGTAGCTGAAATTCTTAAGAGTAAAGGCTTTGAAGTAGACCGTAAGAAGGTTCATTTTAAGGAGCAGCCAAAACAACTTGGAACCTATACGGTTACCTTAGATCTTCACAAAGAAGTGAAGCATACACTAAGTGTAAATGTGGTAGCAGAATAAGTTGTTACAAAATAAAGATTAAAGCCCTGACTTTGTTGGGGCTTTTTTATTGCCTTCAATTTGAGTGACTAACTGCCCATACCAGGCCGCCCCATATTTGCGAATTAGTGGATCCTTTAAAAACTTATACACCGGTACGCCCAACGATTGACCTAGCTTGCAAGCGGCCGAACAGATATCCCATTTATGGTAATTGACGGCTTCAAAACCTTTTTTGTTGGTAGTAATTCGAATTGGATAAAGGTGACACGAGATTGGTTTTCTGAAAGCAACCTTACCATCCAAATAAGCTTGCTCAATGCCGCACTTTAAAATTCCCTTTTCATCATACAAGGAATAGGCACATTCCTTTCCACCAATGGTGGGTGTCGAAAAATCTCCGTCTTCATCTAAAATATAAGCACCTTGTTCGTCAATGGCTTTGGCACCTGCCGCAGTAAGGTACGGACGAATATCTTTTTGGATAGCCTTCATTATTTCGAGTTCCGATTCTTCAAGCGGTGCGCCTAAATCGCCCTCAACACAGCAGGCGCCTTTGCATTTTTCCAGATTGCAAACAAACTCTACTTCCTTAATATCATCCGAAACTAAGATCTCTCCTACTTTAATCATATGGCATTTATTAAAAGCTCAATTCTTCTGCAAGGTAGTAATGTCTTATTGAAATAATTCAAATTGAACATGGCGGGTAGCCTCAACATATTGCTGAATTACTTTGGTAGAAATCTGCTTTGAGAAAAAGCCTATCTGATAAGCCGGTAACTCCATTAAACCTGAATCGGCTTTATGTGTGGATACCGAAAGATTGTAGCCAAGCGACAACATGTTGTTTTGATAAATCTGAACTAATCGTTTATAAAACTGATAGTTGCTGTCAAGGCTTTTCTCAAGTCGTTGTAAATCACCTTGCCCATTTAAAAAACTTTTGAGCTTATCGCGATTTTCCTTTAGATAGAATTGATAATTAAGCCTATCGTTCAACGCAAATGTAAAAGGTATTAGAAAATTAAACCCTTGCTCAGCTAATTGAATGATCGTGCTGAAATGAAGGTCGAACGAAAATGAATCGCAAAGGCAAAAGACAGCTACCTTAAATGAACCTTTGCTTCGCGGAACATAGTGCGTAAACATGGGAATTGCAGCCTCTGGTTTCCCATCTAACAGCAAGGTGTTTTTTGCTTTGAAATTTTTATTAACCCGTATCTTGAGCGTTCTGAGTTGTTCTGCTTCCTTCTCACAAAAAATAAATTTAGTAATCGGCATCTCGAGCGAAAGCGCCATTAAGGAGGGAGCCGCAAACAATTCTTTCCTTGCTCCCAGCGAATAGATTCCATTACCGGCAAATAAATCGATAAAGACAATTTCATCCACCTTTCCCGCTAAGGTGCCGACAAATGATTGCAGGTATTGTTGAATGATCGAAGTCTTGGTTTTAATCCAAGGCTCGGCTGCAGTTACGCTAAAGCCATCGTCAGGAAATGTTACAGGTGATAGAGAGGAAGTAAAACTCACGCAATTTGTTTATCAAAACTAACAGCCATTTCTTAAAATTCAGAATTTGCACTAAGAGTTTTTCTATTGACGCACGGACGATTTCTATAACTACATATAAATCAGGCTTCTCAACAAATCATATAAATGAATTATTTAAGAAGTTAAGAATACTAAAGTGAAGGTGCGTTTTTGATGTTTCCGCATAGCTGATACCTGCCTATATTGCAACCGATTTATGAGTGATTATTTAGAGAGCCTGAACGAACCGCAACGGGAGGGCGTGATTAATACTGAGGGGCCGTGCATGATCATTGCGGGTGCAGGTTCTGGAAAGACCCGGGTGCTCACCTTAAGGATTGCGCACTTGATTCAAAGCAAACAGGTTGATCCATTCAATATTCTGGCATTAACGTTTACCAACAAGGCCGCTAAAGAGATGCGAAATCGCATCGAAAAAATGGTGGGTGCCGATGCGCGAAACCTTTGGATGGGAACTTTCCACGCGGTATTTGCGCGGATATTACGAGCCGAAGCGCATCATCTTGGCTACCCAAACAACTTTACCATTTATGATACGGACGATTCTAAATCTTTACTCAGAAGTGTGATTAAAGAGAAGGGGCTTGATGATACCCAATACAAAGTCAATTCTGTTTTTAACAGAATCTCTTCCGCTAAGAACAGATTGGTTTCGTGGCAGGATTATCTAAGCAATCCGATTTATGCAGCCGATGATGCCGCAAATATGCGACCCGAGATTGGAAATATTTACAAAGCCTATTCGCTGCGCTGTTTTAAATCGGGCGCAATGGATTTTGATGATCTGCTCTTTAACACCGATCGACTTTTCAAAGAACACTTACATGTACTGAATAAATATCAGCATCGGTTCCAATATGCGCTGGTAGATGAGTTTCAGGATACCAACCTTTGTCAATACTTTATCATTAGAAAACTGGCTGCCGTTAATCAGAATATTTGTGTTGTGGGTGACGATGCACAAAGTATCTATGCCTTTCGTGGAGCCGATATTTCAAACATTCTCAATTTCGAAAAAGACTATCCAGACCTGCGCATTATAAAACTTGAGCAAAATTATCGTTCAACGCAAACCATCGTTGATGCGGCCAATTCTGTCATTGCAAAAAATAAAGCTCAAATTCCAAAAAAAGTATGGACTAGCAATGAAGAGGGCAACCTGATTGAGTTGATAAAAGCCGTCTCCGATAATGAAGAGGGTAAACTGATTGCCAATTCTATCTTCGAAGAGAAGATGCAGCATCAACTTAAGTTCAGCGACTTTGTAATCTTATACCGAACCAACAGCCAGTCGCGTGCTATTGAAGAAGCGCTTAGGCGGATGAATATAAAATACAAAGTAGTGGGTGGCCTCTCCTTTTATCAACGTAAGGAAATAAAAGATACACTTGCTTACCTGCGCTATTCTCTGAATCAACAAGACGAAGCTTCCTTCCGGAGAATCATTAATACACCCAAGCGAGGAATTGGCGATACTACTATTGATAAGATTATTGTTGCTGCCAATGACCACACCATGTCCATCTGGGAGGTGCTGCAAAATATTTCTTCTTTTTTAGGTGGCACTGCCGCTGGCCGGATTGATGATTTCGTAACTAAGATCAAACGCTTCGGAATTGAAATTCAAAACAAAGATGCCTACGAGGCTGCCGCTGAAATAGCAAAATCATCAGGCTTGATGAAAGAGTTGTATGAAGACAAAACTGTTGAGGGACTTAGCCGCTACGAGAACGTACAAGAACTTTTGAACGCAATCAAAGAATATGTAGAAGATCCTGAAAAGGAAGACAAAAGCTTAGGCGCGTTTCTGCAGGAAGTTTCCTTGCTCACTGGCCAGGATGACGACAAGGATAATGATCCTGACGTTGTTACCTTGATGACCATCCACATGGCCAAAGGATTGGAGTATAAGTATGTTTACATCGTGGGCATGGAAGAGGATCTTTTTCCATCACAATTAATGTTAAGCAGCCGATCGGAACTAGAAGAAGAGCGCAGACTTTTTTATGTGGCCATTACACGAGCGCAGAAAAAACTATTCCTCTCCTTTGCAATTACCCGCTATAGGTTTGGCCGTTTAAAAAATTGTGAGCCCAGTCGTTTCTTAGATGATATACAAGGCCGTTACATTAAAGTGAGCACCAAGTTTGGCGGGGTTGAGTCGATGGCACCAAATCCAACTTTTGCCAAGAGCTTTATTAGTGGTATGAAGAAAACCATAGCTACAAAACCTATTGTTAAATCAACTGCTTATAAACCATCTGCCAATTTTGCCCCCAGCGATACCTCAAGTCTAAAAGAAGGCATGAAGGTAGAACACCCTAAGTTTGGCTTCGGCACTGTGCTAAAAATGGAGGAAGTAGGCTCAGAACGCAAGGCGAAGATCAATTTTGCCGATTTTGGCGAGAAGACCTTATTACTTAGCTTTGCCAAGTTGAAAATACACTAGGTAGATGAGTTTGAGTGAAATTATAAAAGAAATTGATAAACTTCCTGTGGAGGAAAGTTTGCAAGTATTTTCGCATCTCCAGAATAAATTTAAAAAGAGGGAGAGAATACTCGAATCCTTAGATGAAATCAAAGGAATAGGAAAAGGGTTGTGGGATATGGATGCTCAGGAGTACATTAATAAAGAAAGAGCAGGTGATCGGTGCTGACAAAGTATTTTTTGATACATCGCCTTTCATTTACTTAATCGAAGATAATCCTAAATACGCAGAGGCTGTTGCGAGCTACATTGTTGATGAAATTATCCTATTTGAAGCTAAACTGTGTACAAGTACTATAACTCTTGCTGAATTTTATGTAAAGCCAAAAAGAGGTAATAAGTTGGCCATCATTGAAAAATTCAGAAATAAACTAAGGGAGCATAAATTTATTGTGTTTGATATTACTGAACATATTGCCGAACTTTCAGCTGACTTGAGAGCAAAATATCTTTTTCTTAAAAATTTTGATGCTCTTCAATTAGCCACCGCCATTTCATCAGGTTGTACTAAATTTTTACTAACGATACGAATTGAAACAAGTAAAAGAAATTACTATAATTTTAATTGACGACCTCATTTGAGTTTAATTTATGATTGGAGAATATAATACATCCCGTGAAGCCATTATTCTGAAAGAATACGGAAGAAACGTTCAAAATTTAGTTAACTATATCCGCAGCGTTCCTGATAAAGAGAAGCGCACGCAATTAGCCACTACGCTAATTGAATTGATTAAGCAACTCGCCCCGGTTGCCAAAGAGGCGCAGGAAAATCCACAACGTATGTGGGATGATCTTTACATCATGGCCGATTTCAATTTGGATGTTGACAATCCTTTTACAACTCCCGATCGCACAATCTTATTTAAGAAGCCGCGCAAAATGGAGTATCCACAAAACAATGTTCGTTTCCGGCACTATGGAAAAAATATTGAGAAGCTGGTGAAAGAGGCGCTTAAAAAAGAAGATCCAACAGAGCGCGAAGAGGCAGCTATTTACATTGGCAAGTTGATGAAGACTTTCTTTGGTGCTTGGAATAAAGAAACCCTTGACGATTCAGTCATTGTAAAAGATATTGGCATTCTCTCGCAGGGAAAATTAATGTTGAGTTTGGATAAAGTACGTGAGGAAAATCTTTTTGAGAAACTCTATCGAGAACCGCGCAAAACCAATGAACGACCGCAGGGCGACAATAGAAATCAACGGAGCAACCGACCGTTTAAGAAAGGCCGTCATCAACAACATCGCAGAAGAGGTCAATGAGTTCATTCAAGATCAAAGGTGGCCTTCGACTGAAAGGAGAAATCATCCCGCAAGGTGCCAAGAATGAAGCTCTTCAGGTTATCTGCGCACCCCTGCTCACTGCCGAACCAGTAACCATTCATAACATCCCTGATATAGTTGATGTTAATAAACTAATCAACCTGATTAGTGATTTAGGATGCACGGTTGAGAAATTAGACAAAGGCTCTTATCGCTTCACAGCCGCTAACATT
>JBBSBG010000040.1:0-14770 GCA_038251495.1 Cytophagales bacterium | reverse complement strand
CTATATAAACACGGGAAAGGTGTTTGGGGAATTGGAAAAAGACTTTTATGGAAATCCAATCAAACCCTTTCAATCAATAAACCGCAAGCCTATCGAGGCTTCGGAAGCAGAAGTAGCAGAGAACAACAGAGCCCGGAGTGCAAAACTGAGGGTAGCTGAAAAGATATAACCTCTACGCTAACCCCTCTCCTCTGGAGAGGGGCAGGAGTGAGGTAAATGAAAATGTGAAGTTATGGCAGACAATAAATTCAGAATACAAGCACCAACACGCGGAAACGAATCTCGGGTAAAGCCTGCTGCCGTAATTGGTACAAGTATTTTCTCAGGTTTGGAAAAGAAGCTGAAGCTCGAATCGTATTTCGAAGAAGGGTTTCCTACCCAATATCTTCCAAAGATACTTTTCGCGATGCTGCTGAGTTTACTCTATATAAGTAACACGCATCATGCAGAGAAGGCGACTAGAAAAATTGACAAGATGCAAACCGAGGTTGAAGATTTGCGCGCAGACTACACCACATTGAAAGCGGACATTATGTATGCGAGCAAGCAAAGTGAGGTAGCAAGAAGAGTTAAAGAATTAGGTCTGAAAGAAAGTTTAAATCCACCCTATAAACTAGTAGTAGAGAAAGGTGAATATTAAGAAATCAATATTAGTACGCGTACGGGTTGCATTTTTATGTGTGATGGTTTTTGCTGTTTGTGTGGCCGCAAAGATTGGGCACATACAATTTGTAGAAGGTGACAAGTGGGTGAAGATGAGCGAAGAGATAAACTTCGATTACAAGAAAATAAAAGCGACTCGCGGCAACATTTATTCCGACAATGGAAGTTTGTTGGCTACCAGTTTGCCTTTTTATAAAGTAGCGATTGACCCAACCTTATCAAAGGACGAAGTTTTCAGAAAAGGAATTGATTCACTGAGTTTACACTTAGCGCGTTACTACCGCGATAAGTCTGCAACCGAGTATAAGCAATTATTAAAAGATGCGCGGGCATCAGGTCGGCAATACATTGTAGTTAATCGCAAGCAGATTAACTATCAAACAAAAAAAGAAATGTCTAAGTGGCCAATCTTTCGCGAAGGTCGCTATAAAGGCGGGGTGATTTTTGAAAAAATTGATGTTCGCTACAGGCCGTTCTCAAACCTGAGCCAGAGGACTGTTGGGTATGTTAATGAAGACGGTCAAGGTGCTGGACTTGAATATAGTTTTGATGACGTGTTGGGCGGAAAAGATGGTGAGGCGCTGTTTCAAAAAATTGCAGGTAGTACTTGGAAGCCGGTATTTGATGGCAACAATGTAAAAGCAATTAATGGATTAGATATCCATACAACTATCGACATCAACTTGCAGGATGTTGCCGAGACTTCTTTATATCGCGCCATGAAACTACACAATGCCGATGAAGGCACCGTGGTAGTTATGGAAGTTAAGACTGGTCACATCAAAGCAATTTCAAACTTAAGTAGCGATGGCCACGGAGAGTTTATTGAAAAGTTCAATCATGCAATAGGGGCTTCCATCGAGCCGGGTTCCACCTTTAAGCTGGTGACCATGATGGCGCTGTTGGAAGAAACCAATATTAATCTGGAAGACACTATTAATACTGGAAATGGCGAGTATACTTTCTACAATAAGAAAGTAAGAGATCATCACGAAGGTGGCTATGGTAAAATTACGATTCAGCAAGCATTCGAGTTATCATCAAACGTGGCCATGGCTAAGCTAACGGATAAACATTTTGGAACTCGCCCTTCTAAATTTTTGGATTATGTTGATAAGTTAAAAATGTCGAAGCCATTGGGTTTGCAAATTACTGGCGAGGCATATCCTAAAATAACTCGCCCAATTGACAAAGGATGGAGCGGCATCACATTGCCTTGGATGGCCTACGGCTATGGGTTGGAGATTACGCCACTACATACCCTTACTTTGTATAATGCTGTAGCCAATGATGGTAAAATGATTAGGCCAGTATTTGTTACATCAGTGAGCAAGGCTGATCGCATTAAGGATGATTTCGAAACAGATGCGCTTACTGGAAAAATTTGTTCAAACAAAACCTTAAACCAACTCCGTCTATTATTAGAAGGTGTTGTGGATAATGGTACTGCTAAAAATTTAAAAAATTCTAATTATCGCATTGCTGGCAAGACAGGCACTGCACAGATTCTTGAGAATGGTCGATACGAAAAACGATACATCACTTCATTCGTTGGATATTTCCCTGCTCATGCTCCAAAGTATTCAGCAATTGTGTTGATTAAAAATCCACGTGGATTTTATCAATATGGCAATAATGTAGCGGGCCCGGTGTTCAAAGACATTGCTGATAATATTTATGCGCGTGATCTTAATCTCCATAGAGAGATGGAGAAAAAGAAAGTTTTAGAAGCTGGCGTATTTCCAACCATCCGTGCAGGCAATCAACAAGAACTTACTATGCTGAGCAATGAATTGGGAGTTTCAAATCATTCAACTACTGAAGAAGAATGGATCAAAGCTTCGATTAGCGGAAGTGCGGTAGTTTGGAAAAAGAATGTTGTCGTTAAAGATCAAGTACCCGATGTAATGGGCATGACCTATAGAGATGCTATTTACTTGCTTGAAAAATCAGGATTGCGGGTTTCGTTTGAAGGGAAGGGGCGCGTAACACAACAATCCATTTTACCGGGTTCAAGAATTTCGAAAGGATCACGAATTTATTTGCGATTAGGATAATGGCCGAGTTAAAGGACATATTATATAGAGTACACATCACTTCTACTTCAGGCGATATGAATGTAGATGTGAAGGGAATTGCTTTTGATTCACGAAAAGTACAACCTGGCTTTCTGTTTATCGCGGTAAAAGGCACCCAGTCTGATGGTCATAAGTTTATTGAAAAAGCTATTGCAGACGGAGCTGTTGCTGTTGTTGGTGAGAAATTACCAGAAGTAATATCTGATAAATCAACGTATGTAACAGTAAAAGACAGTGCGAAAGCATTGGGTATTGTTGCTGCAAACTTTTACGGAAACCCATCCTCTAAAATAAAGTTGATTGGCGTAACAGGAACAAATGGAAAGACAACGGTTGCAACGTTGTTATTTAAGCTTTTTACTTATCTCGGATACCGATGCGGAATGTTATCCACAGTTGTTAATAAAATTGTGGATAAAGAAATTGTAGCAACACACACCACGCCAGATCCGATTCAAATAAATGAATTGCTGGTAGAAATGCTGAAGGAAAACTGTACGCATTGTTTCATGGAAGTGAGTTCGCACGCAGTGGCTCAAAGCAGAATTGAAGGGTTGAATTTTATTGGAGCGATTTTTACAAATATTACTCATGATCACCTTGACTACCATCGTACGTTTGAAAGCTACATTCGAGCTAAGAAAGGATTGTTCGATGGATTGTCTGCATCCGCATTTGCTTTAGTTAATGTAGATGACAAGCGCGGAATGGTAATGCTTCAAAATAGCAAGGCCAAAAAGCAAACATACGGGCTTAAGAAAATGGCCGACTTCAAAGGAAAGATTATCACGAATTCCATTGAAGGCTTAGAACTAGAAATTGCTGAACGGAATGTCTGGTTCAAATTAATTGGTGATTTCAATGCGTATAATCTATTAGCTGTTTACGGAGCGGCTTGTTTATTAGAAGAAGATCCTGAATCAGTATTGCTGAAACTATCAGCAATGACAGGGGCTAGCGGTCGTTTCGAATTAATAATGCCGGGATCAAAATTTACTGCCATTGTTGATTATGCACATACACCTGATGCGTTAAAAAATGTGCTGGAGACTATTGAACATTTTCGTTCAGGGAATGAACAGGTGATTGCAGTTGTTGGCTGTGGCGGTGATCGCGATCGTACTAAGCGACCGTTGATGGCTGCTATTGCGTGCAAGTATTCCACGAAAGTGATCTTTACTTCCGACAATCCACGTAGTGAAGATCCGATGGAAATCATTAGAGAAATGCAAACAGGAGTAGGCCCTACGGATGCAAAGAAAACATTGGTGATGGTGGATCGTGAAGAAGCCATTAAGACTGCTTGCATGATGGCAAAAGAAAAGGACATCATTTTAGTAGCAGGTAAGGGCCATGAAAATTATCAGGAGATAAAGGGAGTTAAGCACCCATTTGACGATAAAGAAGTTTTGACACGGATGTTAAAAATGTTTAGCAACTAATGCTGTACTATTTTTTCAACTATATCGAAAAGAATTTTGACTTCCCCGGGGCAGGGTTGTTTCAATACATTTCATTTCGCGCAGGTGCAGCGGCTGTGTTGTCATTGGTTATCACCATAACGTTAGGAAAGAGGTTAATTAATTATTTACGCAAGAAGCAAGTGGGTGAAGATATTCGCGATCTTGGTTTGGACGGTCAATTGCAGAAGAAAGGAACACCAACGATGGGCGGACTCATTATTATCGCAGCTATCTTAATTCCAACCTTGCTACTGGCAAAGTTGGATAACGTTTATGTTATCCTTTTAATCACCACCACAGTTTGGTTAGGACTAATTGGTTTTCTAGATGACTACATTAAAGTCTTCAAGAAAAATAAGGAAGGACTGGCAGGTCGATTTAAAATTGTAGGGCAAGTGACGATTGGATTAATCGTTGGACTTACACTTTACTTTAATGAAAGTGTGGTGGTGCGTGAGGTAAAACCAGCTACGGTTACAAGTCTTCAAGTAATGCAACCTGAGACAGGTGATAAATTACAATACCGAGATGTTAAGTCAACCACAACAACCGTTCCTTTTATGAAGAACAATGAGTTTGATTACAGCAGCTTGTTGCCTTGGATTGATAAAAGTTATACGTGGATTGTTTATACACTACTCGTAATATTCGTGATCACAGCTGTTTCCAATGGCGCGAATATTACAGATGGAATTGACGGATTGGCTGCTGGTACTTCGGCAATCATTGGTTTAACGTTGGCAATCTTTGCTTACCTCTCAGGCCGAGTTGACTTTAGTAGTTATCTGAATATTATGTACATCCCTAATCTGGGTGAGTTAGTAATTTTCTGTACCGCCTTTGTGGGAGCTTGCTTAGGGTTTTTATGGTACAACTCATTCCCAGCCCAAGTATTTATGGGTGATACTGGAAGTCTTTCGATGGGTGGCATCATTGCCGTGTTGGCATTGGCAGTTCGTAAGGAGTTGATGATCCCAGTGTTGTGTGGGATCTTCTTTGTTGAATTGCTCTCCGTGATGACGCAAGTATCTTACTTTAAGTATACCAAGAAAAAATATGGCGAAGGGCGTAGGATATTGTTAATGTCTCCGTTGCATCATCATTATCAAAAGAAAAATATTCATGAGTCTAAAATTGTGACTCGGTTTTGGATTGTGGGAATTCTGTTAGCGATTTTTTCACTGGCTACATTAAAACTGAGATGAAACTAGAATGTACGATTTGCAATGAACAATTGACGATTTAGTGAGATGGCTAAGGAAGAACTTATAGCAAGGAATAAAAGGATTGTCATGAGAGTGAAAAAGAAATTGAACGAAACTAAAAATCGTAAATCGTAATTCTAAAATACAAAATGTCTCAACGAGTAGTCATATTAGGTGCAGGTGAGAGCGGAACCGGAGCTGCATTGCTAGCGAAAGCGAACGGATTTGACGTGTTCGTTTCGGATCAAGAAAGTATTAAAGAAAAATATAAAACTGAGTTAAGAAGCGAATCAATTGCTTACGAAGAAGGGGTTCACTCCACTGATTTTATTTTGAACGCACAACTTATCATTAAGAGTCCGGGTATTCCAGACAAAGCAGAGATTATCAAATCTGCAAAATCAAAAGGGATTGAGATAATTGATGAGTTGGAGTTTGCTTTCCGATACTTAAAAGGGAAGGTGATTGCGATTACGGGCACGAATGGAAAAACAACTACCACATTATTAACCTACCACTTACTAAAGACCGCAGGATTCAATGTTGCCTTGGCGGGAAATGTCGGTGAGAGCCTTGCGCGAAAGGTTGCGAAAGAAAATCACGAGTGGTATGTGGTTGAAATCAGCAGCTATCAATTAGATGGCACTGTTACATTTCGCCCCGAGATTGGAATTCTTCTAAATATTACACCTGATCATTTGGATCGTTATGAATATAAAATGGAGAACTATATAAACTCCAAATTCAAGTTGATCCAAAACATGACCTCGGCAAATCAGTTTATTTACTATGCTGATGACGCTGTTACTGGAACACAGGTTTCAACCAGAAGCATAACTGTTAATAAAATACCTATCTCTCTAAAAGATAAATCAACACCCGCTCATTATGATGGTGCGCAAATGGTTTTCAATTTGGGAGCACAACCTTTCAGTATCTCACAATCGGATACTACTTTGAAAGGACCTCACAACCTGATCAACACCTTGTCGGCTGTAACAGCCGTATTTTTTGCAGGTGCTGATTTGGGTTCTATTAAAGCCGGGTTAAAGTCTTTCAAGAATGCGCCCCATCGACTTGAATCAGTTGCATCAATTCAAGGTGTAGAATTCGTGAATGATTCAAAGGCAACTAATGTCGATTCAGTGGTGTATGCGTTAGGAAGTTTTACCCAACCACTCATTTGGATTGCCGGAGGCATTGATAAAGGCAATGATTACAATCTTATCAAAGACGATGTCGCCAAAAAAGTAAAGACGCTAATCTGCCTGGGTAAAGACAATAGCAAACTAAAGGAGTTTTTTGGAGATGTTGTTCCTAAAATTCTGGAAACGCAAACTGTGAAAGAACTTGTCAGGTTGGCATTGAAAGCTGCTCAAGAAGGAGATGTGGTTTTACTTTCCCCTGCTTGCGCGAGTTTCGATTTATTTAAAAACTATGAAGATCGTGGTGATCAGTTTCGGGAAGCAGTTTTGGAATTGAAAAGTGAAACAGAAAAATCATTGGTATGACAACAAAGATTAAAATTTGGGCTGATAAAAATCTACAAGGTGATCGGGTGATCTGGGCAGTAGTATTCACCCTTTCACTCATTAGTATTTTAGTAGTGTATAGCTCTATAGGAACATTGGCGTTTAAAAGGTCGTCAAGTCCGGAGTCTTACCTGATCAAACATACCTTCATGGTATTTCTTGGATTGGCTGCTATGTGGTTCGCGCACAAAATTGATTATAGATACTATTCTAAAATCTCTCGATTGGCATTATGGGTAAGTGTTCCCTTATTGATTTATACTTTCACCAATGGAACTACCATCAATGACGCGGCTCGTTGGATTACACTTCCATTTATCAACACCTCCTTTCAACCGTCTGATTTTGCAAGCTTAGCCTTGATTATTAATCTGGCGAGTATGCTTAGCAAGAAGCAACAGAATATTGAGGATATAAAAGAATCATTGATCCCGATGCTTATTTGGTGTGGTGTAATCTGCGGACTAATAGCTCTTACCAATTTATCGACTGCCATGTTGCTTTTTGCAACCTGTATGTTAGTGATGTTTATTGGTCGCGTTCCTGTGAAATATCTTGCTATGCTTGTGTTGGTGGGTTTGTTAGCCGGTGCAGTCGCGTTGAAGTTTGGAGTTCGGGGTGAGACTGCAAAAAATCGAATCCTGAGTTTTGTTCAGGGAACGGAACTTCCGTTTCAGGCTAAGCATGGAATGATAGCTATTGCTACAGGCGGCATATTTGGAAAGGGACCTGGTAATAGTGAACAGCGGAATATCTTACCACATCCTTATTCTGATTTTGTATACGCTATTGTGATTGAAGAATATGGTATGATCGGTGGAGCAATTGTATTAGTTCTATATCTCATACTACTGCATCGAGGAATGAAAGCAGCTTACAATAGTGAGCGTGCTTTCGGTGGTTTACTTTCTGCAGGGTTAAGTTTTGATTTGGTCTGCCAGGCTATGGTGAACATGGGTGTTGTAGTTGGACTCGGTCCAATCACGGGACAGCCATTGCCACTAATTAGTATGGGTGGAACGGCAATGGTATTTACAGGTTTATCAGTAGGAATTATTTTGAGTGTGAGTCGCGGTGAGCGCGAAGAAAACTGGGGACAAAAAACTGCAACCAGTGGGCTTGGAATGAAAGAAAAAAATATGGATGCGAAAGCAGCTTAATATCCCTCTCCGCTGAAGGAAATTATGGACAGGTTAAAAAAGGATAAGATGAACTTTAAAAGACCGGTAAATTTAGTAAGACCAGTCACCCCTCTCCTCTGGAAAGGGGTATGGGGTGAGGTCGCTATCGGAAATATTTTTATAGAGTTGAACATTAATAAGATTTGAATACGAACAGACCATATCGATTAATTATTACTGGTGGTGGCACGGGTGGTCACATCTTTCCGGCATTGGCAATTGCCAATGAATTTAAAACTCGCCATGCTGATGCAGAAATTCTTTTTGTTGGTGCAAAAGGAAAAATGGAAATGACACGCGTACCTGACGCAGGCTATAAAATTGTAGGCCTTTGGATTAGCGGACTTCAGCGTAAGCTCACGCTTTCCAATCTTATGCTTCCTTTTAAGTTAATCTCAAGCTATTTTAAGGCTCGTGGAATTATAAATGAATTTAGGCCTGACGCAGTAATTGGAACCGGTGGCTATGCAAGTGGTCCGATATTGTTAGCGGCTACCAGTAAGAAAATCCCTTCACTTGTTCAAGAGCAAAATTCTTATGCAGGACTTACTAATAAACAAGTAGGCGAGAAGGTTCAGAAAGTGTGTGTGGCCTATCCGGAAATGGAAAAATATTTTCCAAAAGATAAGATTGTCTTTACAGGCAATCCCGTACGAAAGGATATTCTTGACCTTGATTCAAAAAGAGAAAAAGCACATGAGCACTTTGGGTTGTCTACAAAAGAAAGAACATTATTGATTTTAGGTGGAAGTCTGGGTGCACGAACTATCAATGATAGTGTTTTGGCCGACATTGATAAACTGATTGATTCTCAGGTTCAGGTAATCTGGCAAACAGGAAAATTTTATTTCGAAAGTGTGAAAACGCAAATTCAGGATAAAGACTTAAGAAGAATTCGTGTTCATGATTTTTTAAAGCAGATGGACCTGGCGTATGCGGCTTCTGATGTTGTGATTTCACGCGCAGGTGCGTTATCAATTTCTGAAATCTGTTTGGCAAAGAAACCATGCATTCTGGTTCCTTCTCCAAATGTGGCTGAAGATCATCAAACAAAAAACGCAATGACTTTGGTGAAAGAAGGTGCTGCAAAAATTATTAAAGATCGTGATGCAAAGGCGTCATTGGTTAGTGAGTCGCTTAAGCTTATTTATGATCAACAATTATGCAATTCGCTGCGCGAAAATATTAGTCGCTTAGGTAAGCCACGGGCTGCAGAAGACATAGTTGATGAAATTGAAAAATTGATTGTTAAGAAATGAAGTTGGATCAATACGATAGTATTTATTTTTTAGGCATTGGTGGCATTGGCATGAGTGCTATTGCACGTTGGTTCAGACATAAGGGCTTGCGTGTTGCCGGATATGATCGTACACCAACTCCGTTAACCCAGGAGTTAATTGAGGAGGGAATGGAAATTCATTTTGAGGATAAGATCGAATTTATTCCAGGCTACATTTGTAAAGAGAAGACATTGGTAATCTTTACTCCGGCAATTCCTAAAACCCATGTAGAGCATAACTACCTAAAAGAAAACGGCTTTACAATATTAAAACGGTCTGAGGTATTAGGCTTGTTGACCAAGAATTATAAAACGATAGCTGTTGCTGGTACCCATGGCAAAACAACAACTTCATCTTTGATTGCGCATATACTTAAGCATGCGGGCAAGAATATGGTTGCTTTTTTGGGTGGTATCACTACCAACTATGAATCGAACCTGGTCATGAATGGCGAGGTGAATGATGAGACGATAGTTGTTGCCGAGGCAGATGAATTTGATCGTTCATTCTTAAGATTATTTCCCCATACTGCAGTAGTAACCTCCGCTGATGCTGATCACTTGGATATTTATGGAGATCATTTTCAGATGCTTTGCTCCTTTAAAGAATTTATCAGCCAGGTTAGTAGCAATCTCATAATACATGAATCGATAACGTTGCTCGCGAATGAAGCGCGTGAATTAAAGACAGAAACATATGGAACGAGCCGAGGACAATTTTTTGCCAGCAACATTGTTCCGGTTAGCCGGGACGGTTTTTTTGAGTTCGATCTGATTGGTTTTGCAAAGAAGATTGAGAAGATAAAGCTTGGCGTCCCCGGTTTTCATAATATGGAAAATGCCATTGCCGCCATGCTGGTTGCTATGAAGTTTGGCGTTCCTGAATTGACAATTCGTGAGGCACTTGAATCTTTCAGTGGTGTGAAGCGAAGGTTTGAATATGTAATTCGAAATGAGAAGTTGATTTACATCGATGACTACGCACATCATCCAACAGAGATTGAAGCATTCCTACGATCATTGAAAGAAATGTATCCGGGTAAAAAGATTACAGTTATTTTTCAACCGCACCTATTTACGCGCACGCGCGATTTTGCAGAAGGGTTTTCAAAGAGTTTGAGTTTGGCCGATGAGCTTTTGCTAATGGATATTTATCCAGCTCGTGAAGAACCTATCCCTGGAGTAACCTCAGATATGCTTTTCAAAAATATTACCAGTCCCGTTAAAATCAGATGCTCGAAGAAGGATGTGTTGCAAAAGTTGGAAGATCTTGATGTGGAAGTAATTGCTACCATTGGTGCTGGTGACATCGATACGTTTGTGAAACCTATTAAGGAGATGATGCTTAGTCGCAATTAATATGAAGTGGAAATTAAACATTCGTAAAGAGATAAAGATAGCCACAGCGTTGCTGGCGATCTCATTTTTGATTGCGTTTAGTTCAAGAAAGCAAGATGGTTTGGTGTGTAAAGATATTTTGATCGACTTAGAAAACATCAATGGAAATCATTTTCTGGATGAAGCTGATGTGATGCGTTTAGTGGAAGGCAGTGGTCAGAAAATTATTGGTAGCAGTATAGATAACATTAACCTTAAGGCAATTGAAACTCGCCTTAAGTATGACAGACACATTTTGAATGCAGAATTATTCAGCGACTTGAAAGGTAATCTGGTAGTGCATGTTGAATTGCGCAGACCGATTGCCCGCATTGTTCAAGAAGATGCACCTGACGCCTATATCGCGGAGGACGGAACCATTATGTCAGTTTCTGAAAAGTATTCTTCGCGTGTTACGCTGTTAAGCGGAGCTTATATGAAAACCCTGTTGAAGAATGAGAACCTCAATGAAAATGAAATCGGAAGTCAATTATTGGAAATGATTGAGTACATCAACGATGATAAATTTTGGAAAGCGCAAATTGCTCAATTAGATGTTAACTCCAATGGTAAGATTTTCATTTACCCCCAAATGACCAGTCAGCGGGTTGAATTTGGAAAGGTAGATGACTTCGAATTGAAATTGAAGAAGCTCATGATTTTTTATAAAGAGATTCTTCCACAAAAAGGATGGACACATTATGAACGTGTAAATCTTGAGTATGAAGGTCAGATAGTAGCAGAATAAAACTAAACGGATAGATAAAAATATTTTTTAAACATAATTGAACACAACCACTAATTAAGTAAGCACATGGAAAAGGAAAAAATAATAGTAGGTCTGGATATCGGTACAACCAAGATCTGCGCTATAGTAGGTCGAAAAAACGAATACGGAAAATTGGAAGTGCTGGGCATGGGCAAAGCCGAATCCGAAGGTGTAATCAAAGGCATCGTTACCAACATCGACAAAACTGTTTTCGCTATTGGAAAAGCAATTCGCGAAGCCAGTGAAATGTCAGGCATCGACATTGGTGTCGTGAATGTAGGCATTGCGGGTCAGCACATTCGCAGTTCAATACATCATGGTAGCATCACGCGCATGTCAAAAGAAGATGAGGTAAGCATTGAAGATGTAAATCGACTGACAGAAGACATGTATCGCATTGTTATTCCGCCAGGGAGTGAAATCATACACGTGATGCCACAGGATTATACAGTGGATTACGAGGAGGGAATCAAAGATCCGGTTGGTATGAGCGGTGTAAAGTTGGAAGCTGACTTTCATATTATTACCGCACAAACAAGTGCGATCAATAATATTAATAAGTGTGTGCGCAGAGGCGGACTTGAAATAGCTGACTTAATTCTAGAACCACTTGCATCCAGCCTGGCTGTGTTGAGTGAGGAGGAGAAAGAGGCCGGGGTTTGCTTGATTGATATTGGTGGTGGCACAACAGACATTGCAGTGTTTCATGATAGCATCATTCGTCATACTGCTGTGATTCCTTTCGGTGGAAATATTTTAACAAGCGACATTCAGCATGGACTGATGGTGATGGCAAAACAAGCCGAGCAGTTGAAGACTCGCTTTGGTAAAGCAATTGCCGAAGAAGCTAGTCCAAACGAAATAGTTTCAATACCGGGAATCAGAAACAGAACCGCGAAAGAGATTTCAGTAAAAAATCTTTCAAGCATTATTCAAGCTCGCATGGAAGAGATCATTGAAATGGCTCATACGGAAATAATAAACTCCGGATATGAGAACAGACTTGCTGGTGGTATCGTCATCACGGGCGGTGGTTCGCAACTCAGTTGCCTGAAGCAGTTGGTGGAATACATGACTGGTATGGATACTCGTATCGGTTACCCAAATGAACATTTAGGTAAGAGTAAGATTGAAGCAATAAAGAGTCCGATGTACGCAACATCAGTTGGCTTGGTGTTGTCAGGGTTCCGTTCTCTTGATGAGCGTGATGAACGCTACAAACAGGGAAAGGATGCGCAGAAAGTTGTGAAAGTGAAAAAGGAAAAGCTAAATCCGGCTTCCGATTTCTTCTCCAACATTCTTAATAAAACAAAAGGTCTTCTAATTGATGACCTCGATGGAAAAAATGAATATTGAATTAACCACTAAATTATAATTGTCATGTTTGAACCAGTAACAGGATACAAATTTGACCTCCCGAAACATCATAAGTCAATTATAAAAGTAATTGGTGTAGGTGGGGGAGGTAGCAACGCGGTGAATCATATGTTTCGACAAGGCATCAAGGATGTTGAGTTTGTCGTAGCAAACACCGACTTACAAGCGCTAAATAGCAGCCCCGTACCATACAAACTTCAGTTGGGTGTAAATCTTACCGAAGGTCTTGGCTGCGGGGCCAACCCCGAAGTTGGTCGCGCGGCTGCCATCGAAAGCAAAGAGCAGATTCGTGAAATGTTGATGGGCACTAAGATGGTGTTTGTGACTGCCGGTATGGGTGGTGGCACAGGAACAGGTGCTGCTCCTGTGATTGCGAAGATTGCGAAAGACATGGATATTTTAACGGTGGGTATCGTTACCGCGCCATTTTCTTTTGAAGGAAAGAAGAAAATGACACAAGCTGAATTGGGTATTGATGCATTTCGTTCAAGTTGCGATACTGTGCTGATTATTTTAAATGATAAGCTCCGTGAGATTTATGGAAACCTTTCTATCGGTCAGGCATTTGGCGAAGCAGATAGTGTTCTAACTACCGCGGCAAAAGGTATTGCTGAAATAATTACCCTGGCGGGATATGTGAACGTTGACTTTCAAGATGTACGCACCGTGATGTTAAATGCTGGAGCTGCAGTGATGGGTTCAGCAGAAACACGTGGTGATAACAGAGCACTCAAAGCAGCGCAGCAAGCATTGGCTTCACCTTTATTGGATAACCATGATATCATGGGTGCTAAGAAAATCTTGTTATCGATTATCTCGGGTGAGGAAGCTGAACTTCAGATGGATGAGTTAACGACTATCACTGAATATATTCAACAGCAAGCTGGCGATGAAGCAGAAGCAATTTTTGGTCACGGTGTGGATCCCGAATTAGGTGACCGTATCCGTGTAACCGTAATTGCTACTGGTTTTGTTACAGAAAGCATTCTGAAGAAAAACCCTCAGGAGAAAAAAGTACACGAGCTCGATCGATCTCAGATTTCTTTATTTGGTGGAGTTGATAATTCTGTGAATCAACAAAGCAGTGAGATTCAATTGAAAGTAAACTCTGATGACAAGCCGATCTTAAAAGAAGAAGCTAAGAAAGAGATTCCTCCAATGAAGGAAGAAAGTTCTTTTAAAGAACGCTCTTTTACTTTTGATGTGCCTAAAAAGACAGAGACTAATTCGACAGAAGATGAGGGCGAAGGTGAAGATAGCCTGTTCAGCACCGATGATGAAGAGTTTGAATTAGGCAAAGAGATTTCTGCCGATCAGGTGATTAATGAGGAGGGCATGATGGAGGTGCGGATGACTAAGAAACGACTTGAAGAACAAGCTCGCATCCGCAGAGAGAAATTGAAGTCTGCCAAGAAAAATGAAATGTCGAAAGAAGAATTCAATGAGAAGTGGACATTGCCAGCGTATTTGCGCAGAGGTGTGAAGATGGATAATGTGCCGCATTCTTCCGAACCATTCATTTCGCGCTACAACCTAAACGATGATAACAATCTGCTAGGAAACAATAAATTTCTGCATGATAATGTGGACTGAGAAATTGACGAATTATGATTTACGAATTACGATTGATGGCTTCAGCGTAGGCTTTGCATTCGTAAATCGTAATTCTAAAATCTTAAATCCTTAAAGACATGGCACATCCGGCACGACTGGTGTTTTACTCCATTCGTAGTGGTTGTTGGTGGTAAATATTTTTTGCCGGTGCCGGAGTGCCTTATTTTTTAAACTGAGTTAACCAATTTTTTAAACTCGACTGCCTCATCTGATTTATTGGATGAGGCAGTTT
>JBBSBG010000039.1:0-14852 GCA_038251495.1 Cytophagales bacterium | reverse complement strand
ACGGATTACCATTGTTGGCGGTGCTGGTGCTTTATGGGTTGCTGATTTCTTAAAAGAAAATAAAATCCCTGTAATGGTAACGGCTACACACAGCTTGCCGGAAAGAACTGATGATGATGTGGACTTACCATACAAACTTCCATACCTACTCACTCAAGCCGGTGTTATGGTTTCCATCTACGATGAAGGTTCTTTGCATGGCGCCCGTAATCTTGGATTCTACGCAGGCACTGCCGTTGCTTATGGCATGGATAAAGAAGAAGCACTGAAAACAATTACCTCAAATACAGCCAAAGCATTGGGTGTTGATAATCGTGTAGGAACATTAGAAGTTGGTAAAGACGCGACCTTATTTGTTTCGGCTGGCGATGCGTTGGATTATAGAACCAACGTTTTGTCACATGCATTTATCAGTGGAAAGTTGGTAACACTTCCGGGTAATCAGGAAGAACTATATGAACGTTATTCTAAAAAATATGGTCAGATGAAATAAGAATTCACTTTACTAATAAGGAGCAGCTTTTCGCAATGAAGGCTGCTTTTTTTATGCAAGCCAAGGCAGAATTGACAATGCAAGAAGTAGTAGAAACCAGATCAAAAGCTTTCGGTCAGTCTTGCTCATTCAACTAATTTTATTCTTATACGGGTTGACTTTAATGCTGGTCATAAACACTAATTCTTTAACAAATCCTTAACAGCTACCGAGGAAGTTTCCACGGGAATGCATAAACTTGCAGTGTAATTTTAAGACATGACTAAGTACACGTTTACCGAGAAAAAAGATACCCGATCAGGCTTTGGAGTTGGTCTTCATGAGTTAGGAAAATCGAACTCAAATGTGGTTGCCCTTTGTGCCGACCTTACGGGATCACTCAAGATGGATGCCTTCAAAAAAGACTTCCCCGACCGCTTCTTTCAAGTAGGTATAGCCGAAGCCAATATGATGGGTTTAGCTGCCGGTATGACCATTGGTGGCAAGATTCCTTTCACGGGTACGTTTGCCAACTTTTCAACGGGTCGTGTGTACGATCAAATCCGTCAGTCAATCGCTTACTCTGGTAAAAATGTTAAGATATGTGCTTCTCATGCAGGTTTAACTCTTGGGGAGGATGGTGCTACTCATCAGATACTTGAGGATATTGGAATGATGAAAATGTTACCCGGCATGACGGTAATTGTACCTTGTGATTATAGCCAAACCAAGGCTGCTACCATAGATTTAGGTTCGCATGAAGGTCCCGTATATTTAAGATTTGGTCGCCCAAGCTGGCCGATATTTACAGAAGGCAGACCCTTTGTAATTGGCAAGGCTGATAAAATGATTGAGGGTAATCAGGTATCCATTTTTGCCACCGGACACATGGTTTGGTTGGCTATTGAAGCCGAAGCTATGCTCGCTGAAAAAGGAATCTCAGCCGAGGTTATAAATATTCATACAATCAAGCCTTTAGATGTTGAGGCAATTCTTGCTTCCGTTCAAAAAACAGGTTGCGCTGTTACGTGCGAAGAGCATCAGATCAATGGCGGACTTGGGGACAGTGTGGCGCAAGTTCTTTCTCGATTCAATCCTGCCCCACTTGAGATGGTTGCAGTGAATGATTCTTTTGGAGAAAGTGGAACTCCTGCTCAGTTGCTTAAGAAGTACGGACTAAGTTCTGAAAACATTGTTTCAGCTACTGAAAAAGTAATCAAGAGAAAATAGTGGCAATTCGAAGCTGATGTCAGCCTGAGCATGTCGAAGGCGTTCCATTTTAGCTATTACAATGTTGCCATATCGATAACAAAGCGATAGCGAACATCGCCTTTCACCATCCGCACATAAGCTGCCTCAATATCTTTAATGGCGATAAGTTCTATATCAGATACAATGTTGTTAGCAGCACAATAATCTAACATCTCCTGGGTTTCGCGAATGCCACCAATCATTGAACCAGCTAGTGTTTTTCTTTTTGGAATCAGGCTGAATGCATCTACCGGCAAAGCTTCGGGCGGAAGACCTACCATCACCATGGCACCATCAAGTTTAACCATACCAAGATAAAGATTAAGGTCGTGCTTCCCGGATACCGTGTCCAATATAAAGTCGAATTGATTGCGTGCTTTTTTAACAGCTTCTTTATCAGTTGTTACCAAAAAACTATGAGCCCCTAAAGCTAAAGCATCCTTTTCTTTGCTAGCTGAGGTACTTAACACAGTAATCTCAGCACCAAGCGACACCGCCAATTTCACACCCATGTGACCTAAACCACCTAGGCCAACTATCGCAACCTTTTGTCCAGCTCTTACCTTCCAATGCATTAAAGGTGAGTACGTTGTGATGCCAGCACAAAGCAATGGTGCAACAGCACTGAGTGGAAGCTTATCGGAAATGCTCAGGGTATAATTTTCATCAACAACAATAGTATTTGAGTACCCACCTTGCGCGATAGTTTTACCATCCTTCTCATAGCTATTGTAGGTTCCGGTCATTCCATTCTCGCAATACTGTTCATTGCCCGCAGCGCAACTAGAACAAGTGCGGCAGGAATCAACGAAGCAACCGACACCAGCCAGATCGCCAACTTTAAACTTTTTAACTGCTGCGCCAATTTTCGAAATCTTACCCACAATTTCATGACCCGGCACCATAGGATAAATTGCTCCACCCCACTCATCGCGTATTTGGTGCAAATCCGAATGACATACACCACAAAACTGAATCTCAATCAGCACATCATGCAGGCCTACTTCTCTCCGATTAAAATTAAAGGGTGCTAAAGGTGTTTTTGAATTTTGTGCTGCGTATCCTTTTGAAGCAATCATTAGACAGTGGTTAATTTTTTAAAGGTGCAAGGTCTAGTAAAATCTTTTAAAATGGTAGTGTATAAATCTATTAGTATTTATTTTAATACTTGATCTAAAATAATCTATAACAATTGAAACTTTAATCGTAATATTACGATTAATACATTATGGGACTTTCAAAGACTGAAGAATATACTAAAACTCAGAATGAGATTGCCGCTTTGGCCAAGGCATTAGGGCATCCTGCTCGCATTGCCATTCTTCAATATCTGGCCGAAAAGAAATCGTGCGTGTGCGGAGAAATTGTGAACGAACTTCCACTTTCCCAATCTACAGTATCGCAACATTTAAAAGAGCTAAAACAAGCTGGACTGATTAAAGGTGAGATTGATGGCCCTTCAGTTTGCTATTGTATCGACTCAAAATCACTACTCAAAGCAAAAAAAGTATTAGGTGATCTTCTTCAAGGAATACAAGAAAGTTGTTGCTAAAAAAAAATTGAACTTATTAATCGCAATATTACGATAACTAAAAATCTACTCAACATGACTACTTCAGAAGAACTAAAGCAACTGGTAAAAGAAAAGTACAGCGAAATAGCTACACAAACCAAAAACCAAAATGAAACAAGTTGTTGTGGCGGTACATCCGGCTGCGCCACAATTGATCACGCTATTATGGCTGAGGATTATTCAGCCCTTGCTGGATATACGGCTGATGCAGACCTAGGACTAGGTTGCGGCTTGCCCACCGAGTTTGCAAAAATAAAGTCTGGCGATATGGTGATCGATTTGGGTTCAGGTGCAGGTAACGATGCCTTTGTAGCCCGATCTGTTACTGGTGAAACTGGTAAAGTAATTGGTGTTGATTTTACTGAAACCATGATAGAGAAGGCTCGCATCAACGCAGAGAAGTTAGGGTATCATAATGTAGAATTTCGCTATGGCGATATTGAAAAATTACCGATTACTAGTTCATTTGCCGATGTGGTTGTTAGCAATTGTGTAATGAACCTGGTACCCGACAAAACAAAAGCGTTTGCCGAAACCTTTCGGGTATTGAAACCTGGGGGACATTTTAGCATTTCAGATATTGTGCTGGTTGGCAACTTACCTGAAGGTCTTCAAAAAAATGCAGAGATGTATGCCGGGTGTATCTCGGGTGCTATTCAAAAATCCGAGTACTTGGCAATTATTGAAAAAGCAGGATTTGTAAATATTAACATTCAAAAAGAAAAACGTATTGTTATTCCAACTGAAATACTTACAGAATATTTGAATGAAGACGAGATGAAACTTCTTGTTCAAGGCGAGCTGGGCATCTTCAGCATTACTGCTTATGCAGAAAAACCACTGGAGTTGGAATCTGAAAAAACCAATTCCCACCTGGCACAAAAAGCCACTTCTTGTGGCCCGGATTCAGGTTGTTGCTAATCGTAAAAAAAGTCACATCTGCTTCGATTTTTAAAATAAGGTTACAACCTTTGCTTAATGAAAGAATTTGTAGTTCAGCAACAAGTTAAGACTTCAAGCGAGTTGGAAGTATTACAAACATTTCTCAGAATAAATCAGTTACCCGCAGACGATATTCATCTTGAGAACAGTGTGTTTTTAACGTATTACAATACAAGCGAAAATCTGGTTGGCTCAGGGGGACTTGAAATTTATACCGACAAGGCGTTACTGCGATCATTGGCCGTAAGTCAGGAATTGCGCGGTCAACAACTAGGAAAGCAAATTGTAAATGACTTATTGCAAAAGGCAAAAGATCTTTCTATGAAAGAAGTCTACCTTCTTACGGAGACTGCCTTCTATTTTTTTCAGAAGCTGGGTTTTGAGGAGTTGAAACGTGATGAAGTTCCTTCTGTGATTCAAGCCTCCACTGAATATTCACAAATGTGCTCTACCTCTGCGAACGTTATGAGACTGAGTCTTTAATCTCAACCTAACATTTGTTATTCATTTTCAAGAGATACTTATGCGGATAAGCCGCCACACTGTGGACTTTTAGTTTTACTTTTGAGATTGTTTAATACCGCCCATGAAGCCCAATCGCTATTTCGTAATCGATTTCGACAGTACATTTACTAAAGTAGAGGCCTTTGATGCCTTAGCTGAAATCTCGCTGAAAGATCATCCGGATGTCGAAAAGATGAAGAATGAGATTTTTCTAATTACGAATCAAGGCATGGATGGTTCAATTTCATTTCGTGAATCACTGGAAAAAAGAATAGCACTGCTCTCTCCCAACAAAAGGCATCTGGAACAATTGGTGGTTGTTCTTCGGGAGTTAGTTTCCGAATCGTTCAAGCGCAATCGGGAGTTCTTCCAAACCTATGCTGATTATATTTATATCATCTCCAATGGGTTTCATGCATTTATTGATCCTATCGTTACTGAGTTTGGCATTAAGCCCGAAAACATTTTTGCAAATCGGTTTCATTTTGATGCACAAGGAAATGTAACGGGTTTCGATAAAGAGAATCCGCTTTCGCAAAACAATGGAAAGGTTGAACAACTCAAACGGTTGAACTTACCGGGCGATGTGTATGTTGTGGGAGATGGTTATACCGACTATGAAATTAAGCATGCTGGCTTAGCAAATAAGTTTTTCGCCTTCACCGAAAATGTGGAGCGTGAAAAAGTATTGACCAAAGCAGATCATATTGCCCCGAGCTTAGATGAATTTTTATATTTGAATAAATTGAATACCGCTATCTCCTATCCAAAAAACAGAATCAATGTTTTGTTGTTGGAAAATGTTCATCCATTTGCCGTTGAAGCATTTAAGGCTGAGGGATTTAATGTTGAAGTTTATCCAGCCGGTTTAGATGAAGACGAACTGTGTGAAAAAATCAAGAACGTTTCTGTTTTAGGAATCCGCTCCAAAACAACAGTAACTGCAAAAGTATTAGCCAATGCCAACCGATTAATGACCATTGGTGCATTCTGTATTGGAACCAATCAAATTGATTTAAAGGAAGCAACCAAACGTGGTATTGCAGTCTTTAATGCACCCTACAGCAACACGCGATCTGTTGTTGAATTAGTGATTGGCGAAATCATTATGCTCATCAGAAACCTGCCTGATAAATCTACCATGATGCACGCAGGCAAATGGGATAAGTCAGCTTCTGGAAGTTTTGAAATTCGCGGTAAGAAATTGGGAATTGTAGGGTATGGAAATATAGGCTCTCAACTTTCTGTTGTTGCCGAAGCCATTGGCTTAAATGTATTCTACTATGACCGGGAAGAAAGACTGGCCATGGGAAATGCAACTAAATGCAAATCATTAAAAGAGTTATTCGAGCAAGTAGATATTATCTCTTTGCATGTGGATGGCCGCAAAGAGAATACAAACATTATCGGGGAGAAAGAATTTGATCTGATGAAAAAGGGAGTCATTTTTCTTAATCTTAGCCGAGGTCACATTGTTGATATTGCTGCGCTGAAGAAGAATATTGAAAGTGGAAAAGTTGCTGGCTGTGCCATTGATGTTTTTCCACAAGAACCTAAAAGCAATAACGAAGAGTTTGTATCAGAACTTCGCGGATTGCGCAACACTATTCTCACTCCGCACATTGGTGGTAGCACGTTGGAAGCACAAGAGAACATTGCCAATTTTGTTAGTGCAAAATTCTTGGATTACATTAATACCGGTGGCACAAGCATCAGCGTAAACTTTCCAAACCTTACTTTACCAATCTTAGAAAATGCACATCGTTTGATTCACATTCACAGCAATGTGCCTGGCATCCTGGCTAAAATAAATCAAACCCTTGCCGCGAACGGAATAAATATAGTCGGTCAATACCTAAAGACTAATGAAAGCATTGGTTATGTGATCACTGATATTGATAAGGAGTATAATAAAGATGTGATTAAGGAACTTAGGGATATTGAGAACACAATTAAATTCCGGGTGCTTTATTAAAAGTTAGTTGTTAAACTGTGTTACCCGGGCGATCTAGGGCTGAGCAAAATCTTTCGGTCATCGCGGGCGAGTAAATAAACTCAATCCTTAAACTTCAAAATAAACCGAGACCCGCGATCTCGAAAAAAATGGATAATACTATGAATCATTCACGAGATTCCGGGTCTCGTTATAGATAGTTTTAATTTATCCAATCACTCCACTCGCCCGGAATGACACTCCATAGGAGACTTAGTTATCAACCTCATGAACAGTTCGGTGCATAAACAATTCCCAGCTGTCGCCTTTCTTGCGGTAGACGCGCACATATTGGATTGTGTAGGAAGAATCCTTTTTGGTTACGGTAATGGCGCCATTAGTAATTCCAATCTCACCATGAATCTCCACCTCTGCATAATCAACATTTCGTGAAAGGTAACTTCCTTTATTTTTCGCAACAGCTTTTATCCAACTCTCTTTTGAATCTACTAATCCGGTGCCATGCTTAAATCGAAAATCCAAAGCATAGGCGTTTTCTAAAAACTCAATATCAGAATTAACTACAGCCTGTTCAATTTGTTTTTCAAAGGCAAGCAACTGTTGATCTGCCTGGCCAAGGAGTTTGCCAGAAAGCAGAATAAAGAAGAATAGGTTCACTACTTTCATAAAAAAAGAAAAACCCACTGGATCTGGAGAGGTGTTTCTGAACCTCAGAAAAGACAAGTTTTGAGCTGTCCATTGGCCGCAACCTTCTACTGTTAACCTGCTTTTTGGGCGAGGTACTGACGCTGCCGCCAGCATGAAGCCTGATTTTGTCCAAGAACTTGGCTCGGTATTGTATAAATGTTAGGTTCAGCAAACGTGTCCCAAACCCAAGTGGATTTAACTTCTCAAAAATACGATTTTTATGTTTGCCACAAAGTCACAACGGCACTAAGAATTATAAAAAAAATCATCATATAATTGGGACTTGATTCTCAATGACATGTTCAGATAATAACAACATTAATTGTCTGCTAATATAGAACAAACCATTTTGAGCTTGGATGTCTTTGCGGTTACTTTGTATTGCTCTAGTGGACGCCACAAAGACACGAAGGCACTATAGACCTTAAAGAATAAAATAAAAATAGTGTCTTCGTGCCTCAGTGGCAAATAAGAAGTAAAAAAATACCTATGATCAACTTCACGCCTGGTCCGTCTCAACTTTACTTCACGGTTGAAAATCATGTTCGCCAAGCTTTTCGCGATGGTGTTCCATCACTTTCGCACCGCGGTAAAGAGTTTGAGAAAATTTCTAAAACAACAACCGATGGATTAAAAGAACTGCTTGGTATCCCTGCCGACTTTCATATTTTCTTTACCGGATCAGCCACTGAAATTTGGGAACGAGTAATTCAAAATCTGGTCGAGGAGCAATCTTTACACTTTGTTAACGGGGCTTTCTCCAAACGATTCCACGAAATAGCAGGTCAGCTTGGTAAAGAGAACATAAAAATTGAAGCCCCATTAGGTCATGGCTTTATCGATTTCAAAACGGAGCCAACTGAATTGATTGCATTAACCTATAATGAAACAAGCACTGGCGTGTCGCTTTCAATGGATTTTGTAAATCAATTTAGAGATCAACACCCTGATTCGTTAATCATTGTCGATGCGGTGTCGTCCCTGCCCTATCCACAGTTTGACTTTACAAAAATTGATTCATTATTTTTCTCAGTTCAAAAAGGATTTGGATTACCCGCAGGCCTTGGGGTTTGGATTGTGAATGATCGCTGCATTACTAAAGCAGAATTGCTGCTTTCAAAAGGAATTTCTATTGGCAGCTATCACAACCTGCCTACCCTACTTGCCAACGCAAAGAAAAACCAAACTCCAGAGACACCTAACACACTCAGCATCTACTTGCTCGGCAAAGTAGTTGAAGACTTCCTGCGAAGGGGTATTCAACAGATTAGAAAAGAAACTGAATACAAAGCTGCCCTTTTATATCAAGCCCTTTCTCAACATAAACTTA
The DNA here is from genome assembly GCA_038251495.1 of Cytophagales bacterium. Taxonomy (GTDB): domain Bacteria; phylum Bacteroidota; class Bacteroidia; order Cytophagales; family Cyclobacteriaceae; genus ELB16-189. Next base: position 6,139 of record JBBSBG010000039.1, on the reverse strand, counting down.
TTGATCCGTTTGTTATCGACCCACATTTGCGATCACAAACGGTAATAGTTGCTCAAACAGGAGTGCATACCGAATCAATAATAAACCACTTGCAAAGTCACGGTTTTTATCCTGGTGAAGGCTATGGCGAAAAGAAGAAAGAACAAGTGCGTTTTGCCAATTTTCCAACTCATTCAAAGGAAACTTTTGAACATCTCGTAGATCTGCTTGAAAAACTTTCTTAAACTCATTCAGACATGAGGCTACTTGATTTTTTAACAAAGACTATTTAGAGTGATTTAGGTTTAAAACAAATGCCCCTTGAGGGGTAGTATATCGGTAAAATTCCTTGGCCTCAAATCAATAAATCCCGTTAGGGATGACATCTGTTTTTACCCAATGCATTCGTGTATCATCCCTAAAAAGATTGCGAATATTATCCAAATATTTATTACCGAGATATGATCCCTAACGGGATTTTATCGTGCCTAGAAATTAGTTTTATTTAACTATATCGTTAAATCAATACCTACTCTACTGTCTATCTCAACAAACTTTAGTCGGTTATTAAACCTTATGGTATCTTTAAAGTCTAAAGGCCTTAGTACTTAAAAACCTTGCCTTGGAGGACAAAGAGCTTCTTCTTAAAATCAGAAATCAGGAAACCCGCGGCTATGGGTTTAATCTCTTGATACGAGCCTACCAGCAGCGCGTCTATTGGCATGTGCGCAAGATGGTAATCGACCACGATGATGCCGATGATCTTACTCAGGAAGTATTTATTAAAGTCCACAAAAGCATTGATAACTTCCGCGAAGACTCGCAACTTTTTACATGGATCTATCGCATTGCCACTAATGAGTGTCTTACTTTCTTGAATAAGAAACGCAGACGATTCTTCCTGCCTCTGGAGGATGTTGGAAAAGAACTCGCGACCAAACTAGATACCTCACCTGAAATAAGTGGTGAGGACATTCAAAAGAAACTACAAAAAGCATTACTTAAGTTACCCGATAAGCAACGGCTCGTTTTCAACATGAAATATTTTGATGACCTTCCGTATGAAAACATTTCTAAAATAACTGGCACCAGTGTGGGCGCACTTAAAGCCAGCTTTCACCATGCGGTAAAAAAAATAGAAGATTATCTGACGGCCTGATTAAACCTTTTGCATTATAAAAAGTCATAGAAACAAATGAAAAGACTGGAAGACATCCCTAAAAAAAACATTTTTAAAGTACCAGATGGCTACTTTGAAAAACTACCTGGCATTATTCAAACCCGGGTGGCTAAACCAGTGCCTGCGCAAGGATTTTGGATTACCAGTCTAAAATATGCAATAGCTATAGTGGCAATCATTGGTGTGGGTATTTTTTGGTTCTCAAATCAGTCAGAAAAATCTTTTGACGAACAATTGGCGGGCATTCAAACCGAACAACTTATAGCATACCTCAGTGATGCCGACTTACAGATTGATGACCTTGCTGAAAGTGTTGACTGGAACGAAATAGATTTAGAGGAATTAGAAGACAAGGTATACTCAACTTTTGAGATTACTGGAAATGAATTGGATATGTTACTGGATGAGTTTAGTGTTGATACAGTTAAGTTTTAAATGGCTATGAAAAAAATAATCATATTTGGATTGTTCCTCCTTAGCGGATGGGCAGCAACTGCACAAGGTCAAACCGATCCTGAAATTACACAGGATCCAAGTGTGCAGGAAAAGATTAAGAACCTGCGAATCGCTTATATTTCAGACAAGCTGGGATTGACTCCTGATCAAGCAGAAAAATTCTGGCCTGTGTATCGTGAGTTCTCAGACAAGAAAAGAGAAATCAAACAGGAATTTGTTGAAACAAGAAAAGGAATCAAGCAAGACAATCCCGATCCCGCCAAGCAGGAAGAATTAGTAAAACTTGGCCTTGCTTTAAAGCAGCGCGAACTTGACCTCGAAAAAACTTATTCCGATCGCTTGTTAAGAGTAATAACTGCTCAACAAATATTGAACCTGCGAAGGGCTGAAGGAGATTTTCAACGAATCATTCTTGAACAAATTCAGCAGCGCAGAACGATGCAGCAACGAAACGAAACAATACGCGAACGAAATCAGCGACTTAAGCAGCAGCGGAATTAAAATAAATTTGTGCTTCGAGAGAAAATCCTTGCCTTTATTCTTTCATCACTTTGCCTAACCCCGTTACATGGGCAGCAAAGTGATTCTGCTTTATTATACTCCGATCCCTACATAGCAGAATTAGATTCTTTGCTCAATGAAAGCGATGGATCTAATTTTTTGACTATGCTCGACAGCCTCATCAATATTCCTGCACCTTCTCTCCGATCGCAACTCCTGATTCGGTTAGGGTATAATAGCAATGTGGTTTCAGCTAGCCGCACCTTAGGGTTCAATCAATTTGGGATGGCACCAGGTGCTTCGTATTATCACAAGTCTGGTTTATATGTGGATGCAACCGGCTATTGGAGCAAAGAGTACGACCCTAACTATTACCTCACGGTTGGTTCGGTTGGCTACTTAAATAGTCCAACTACGTGGTGGTCTTTCATGGCGGAGTATAGCCGGTATATGTATTCAAAGTTGAGTAAGGATGAATACATCGCATATAAAAACAATGTAGGGGTATCAAACTTTTTTGATGTTGGGTTGGTGACATTTCGCTTTGATTATCAGTTTTACTTTGGCGATAAAGTAGCCCATCGTATTAATCCAAGCGTGATGCTTAATCTGCAAAAAATAAAATGGGGTAAGATTGATCGCATCGCTTTCTATCCGGCATTTTCTTTACTGTTTGGAAGTGAGCAAATAACGGAAACCTTGCCTTATGCGCGAACGTTGATCGGAATCACATATCGCGTTCGCAATGGACTCCCCTTGTATTATGACGTTACCAACACTCAATTTGGAGTACTTAACTATTCATTTACTGCTCCCGTGGCAATCACTATCAATCGATGGACGTTAATTGTAAGTTACACGTACAACATCCCCAAAGCACTTCCGGGTGAAACCATCAATTTGATTGATACAGGCTATTTATCAGCCAGTATTGCCAGACGAATCAAATTTTAAGAGCTCTTGTAAAAAAGATTTGAATCTTAATTTGCATTTAATACTTTACAAAATAATTTGCATGCCTATGAAGCGCTTATCCCTGTTCTTATTCTTATTCTTCATTTCCATGGTTTCATTTGGTCAGGATTATCGCTGGCAACAACGAGTTAAATATTCTATGAATATTCAGATGAATACGGAAACTCACCAACTAAAGGGTGATCAAAAATTAGTTTACTATAATAATTCTCCCGATACGCTTACAAAAGTTTATTACCATCTGTTCTTTAATGCCTTTCAACCGGGAAGCATGATGGACGTTCGGTCACGAAATGTTCCTGATCCTGATAAAAGAATAGCAGATCGTATTTCAAAGCTAAATCCTGATGAGATTGGCTATCAACACATCCTTTCACTCAAGCAAGATGGTAAAGCAACTACCTATAAAGTTGAAGGTACTGTTTTGGAAGTGACACTCGCGAAAGCCATTCTTCCCAAAACAAAAACAACTTTCGAAATGAGTTTCGAAGCACAGGTGCCAATCCAAATAAGAAGGTCCGGTCGCGACAATAGCGAAGGGATTGCCTACTCAATGACACAATGGTATCCAAAACTTGCAGAGTACGATTTTCAAGGGTGGCATGCCTATCAATATGTTGCACGTGAATTTCAAGGTGTTTGGGGCGATTTCGATGTTAATATTACAATCGATCCAAAATTTACAATTGCAGGAACTGGAAAACTTCAAAATCCTGAAATGATTGGTCATGGTTATGAAAACCCTGGAACTACTGTTAAACAATCAAAAGGAAATCTTACCTGGCACTTTATTGCCAAGGATGTAATTGATTTTGCGTGGACGGCAGATCCCGACTATACCCATGATCGAAAGCAAGTACCTAACGGCCCAGAATTACATTTTTTCTATCAGAAAAATGAAAAAACTGAGCAAACATGGAAACAGATGGAAGAGGTTGCAGTAAAAGTATTTGAATATCTGAATAAGAATTTTGGCAAATATCCATTTGATACTTACTCCGTAATTCAAGGTGGGGATGGTGGCATGGAATACCCCATGTGCACGCTCATCATGGGCGAAGGCAGTCAGGCTGGACTTAATGGTGTAATGGCGCATGAAGTTACACACAGCTGGTATCAAATGACGTTGGCTTCAAATGAAGCGTTATATGCCTGGATGGACGAAGGCTTTACTGAATTCGCGAGCGAAGAAGCGCTCAACTCGATCTTTAATGAACCTGTAACTCATGCGGGCAGCTATACAAATTATTTTAGGCTTGTGAAAAGTGGACTCCAGGAGCCAGCCAGCATGCACTCCGACCACTTTAATACAAACAGAGCTTACAACACAGCTGCTTATAGCATAGGGTCGGTATTTCTGCAACAATTAAAATATCTAATCGGCACAGAAAATTTTTATAAAGGCATGCTACGCTATTACAATACCTGGAAAATGAAACATCCTGAGCCTAATGATTTTTTAAGGGTCATGGAAAAAACTTCGGGGTTACAATTGCATTGGTATTATCAATACTGGATTCAAACAACCAGGCATATTGATTATGCTATCGATAGTGTGATCATTAAAGATAACTCAACCCTGGTTGAACTAAAACGAATAGGAGATTTCCCGATGCCAATTGATTTAATGATTACCTATAAAGATGGCGGTAAAGAACTATTCTATATCCCGATGAATGAATTATTGGGGAACAAGCCTATTGAAGATAAATCAGTGAGGCGTACAGATGCCGAAGTATGGCCGTGGGTTAGCCCAACCTATACACTTTCAATACCTAGAAATGTAAATGAGATAACAAAAATTGAAATTGATGCTAGCCAGCGGATGGCTGACGTTGATAGAAAAAACAATGTTTTAGATGTAACAGAACTCAAGCCTTAGCACTATAGCGTTCACTGAATCTTCTTCCCTTTTTGGTTGATTACAATTATTTTACTTTCACCATCTGTGCCTGTTGTTTTAATACTGAGCTCACCTGTAGCCGTTGAGTAAATTAATTCAACCGGAGTTAATTCAAATTTATAATTAATAGACCAAGCCAGCCCGCCAGTTTTATTAACTCTGGCTATTGTTGCTGGAAACCCGTCCTTAACTTTTGTTTGAGAATAGATCAGTGCAAAGTAAACGTCATTTCCTTCTTGCAATGACAGGCCTTTTAAAATTGGGAAACTTCTTCTTTTAAAATTTGGCGCATCAACCGGAAAATTAACGGCTAAGTCAGGAATACGCGAAGGGGTGATTGAATACAGATAGCCTACCGCCAGGGAGTCAGTATATTTTAATCCAACGGTATAACGACCATTCACAATAAACATAGGCTTAAACGATCGTGTATCAGCAACTTCAGTAAATAAAGGAATTGAATCCGATGCCGAAATCACCCACCTAAGTGCCTCAATTGCTTCATTTAATTCTCCTTCCATCCGCATTTTTTCGCGCTGCGCATATTCTCTTGTCGTCTTAACAAGGCTCTTCAATACGGCCGGTGTTCCGTAAGCATGGGTAACAAAATAGCTATAGTTTGTTAACTCAGTATCAAAATTTCGATTTACCAAATGGCTAGAGATACTATCAAGTTTGCTAAGTGATTTCAATTCGGTTTGAATACAAGTCATTCTTACAAGAACATTTAAAGAATCAAGTAAGGATTTGTTTTCAATCAAATCGGAATGATATTCTAATTCTGCAATTTTCATTTTAAATAATTCGGCTGGTATCGATTTTGAATCGAATTTATTTAATTGAGCGTAAACACCTTTATCACTCAGTTTTTTCAACTCACTTTTAACTGAAACCGAATCTTTCTTTAGCTTTTCGCGAAGCTTATTAATTTCAACATCGTAAGCGATTAACTGATCGCGTAAAGGAATAATTTCTTTTTTAATCGTCTCAACTGATTTCTTTGCCCATCCTGAATAATCCCAAACTCTAACTTCGTTCACCATAAAATCAGCCTCAGCTATTCCATCCCGTTTGAAGTCTTCTATTTTAACAATAGTTAGTTCCTGATTGTATCCAGTTTTACCCAAACTCTTTAAGATTGTTTT
>JBBSBG010000038.1:0-15024 GCA_038251495.1 Cytophagales bacterium | reverse complement strand
GATAAGTCCTTTCAGTTTAAAAACTATTTATTCAAAATAGATTTTGCACCCGAGGCAGATACGGTGTTGGTTGTTGCTAAAATTAAGTCTTCGTCTGCAACTACATTACTTTTTAAAATCCGCACCGAAAGGGATTTTATTTCTCAGTCAAAGAATGAGTATTTGGGACTCGGGATTTTTTACGGGCTCATTCTAATTTCGCTCATTACCAATCTTATCATATTTTTCTTTGTACGAGAGCGGCTCTATTTATTTTATATATTTTATTTATTAAGTTGTTCGTTGCTGTTCTTGAGTGAGGATATGCTTGGGTTTGAGTACTTATGGCCGGCAATTCCACAATTCAACAAATGGGTGGCAGCTTATGCACCTATTTTTTTGATAGTCGCATTTTATTTTTATGCAAAAAGTTTAATCCAATTAAAAAACTACTACCCAAAGGCGGATGCCTTCATAAAGTGGAGTATTCTTTTTTATGTGCTTTATTTATTGGTATTAACATGGCGTGGTGAGGTTACACCAAGTTACCACTTTTATATTATTCCATTTTTGGCCGTTTTTATCTTTGGTATTTTAATAGCCAGAAGGGGTCACAAAACAGCACGGTATTTTGTTTTGGCGCACTCATTTATCATCGTTGGTATTTTTTTTCTTATACTTCGAAAGTCGGGTGTTTCTTTTTTTAATAGTGCGCTAACATTTTTTAGTCTTCATATTGGGTTTGCTATTGAATTGGCGATTCTTTCTTATGCCTTGGGCGAAAGGTTGAATCATTTCAAAAACCTAAAGATTTTGGCGCAGGAAAAAGTTTTACTACAACTTAAAAACACGCAGCATGCGCAAAGGGAATTGGTTGAGCAACTGCGGGAAAATCAGGAATTAAAAGATAAGCTCAACAAAGAACTGGAGGTAGAAGTGCGGAAGCGAGCCGCTGAGATTGTTGAAGCAAACGACAAGCTCAAGCAGCAGGCCGAGCAAATCAATAAAATGAATCGCCTTCTTGACATTGACAATTGGGCACTAAAAAAAGACATCTTAAAAATTACTGAAGAGCGTGTATTGTCGAAGGAAGTGGGGTTTGTTGAGTTTTCTAAATCGTACCCCAATGCGTTGGCATGCCTTCGATTTTTAGCCAATAAAAAATGGGAATTAGGATTTAAATGCAGACGTTGTGGACATGAACACTATTGCGATGGAAAAACACCGCTATCGCGCAGGTGTACCAAATGTAGATACGAAGAATCGCCAACTACCGAAACGTTATTGCACAAATGCAAAATTCCAATAGATAAGGCCTTTTATGCCATCTTTCTAATCTACAGCCGCAAGGCCGAAATTACCTCGGTTGAGTTATCAGAGAAATTATCGCTGCGACAAAGCACGTGTTGGTCTTTTTTACAGAAAGTAAAAACCGCAATGAAACAGCACAAACGTGTGCCCGGAAGTGGTTGGGATGCAGTAATCCTTCAAAAAGAGTAGGTTTTTAATTAGCGGTTTAATAAAAAAGGCTCGCCTAAATCTTAACAAACCGCTTCATCACTATTTTACCTGAATCTTTAATCTCTATTATATAAACGCCTGATGAGAGTCCATCAAGTTCTATTGATTTTTCGTGTGCATTAAATTTTGGCGCAAAGATTTCGCCTTTTGATCCTGCAAGTTTTATTAATACAGTAGCCGCGTTGCTTACACCCGTAAAGTATATTTTTGTTTTGGCCGGATTGGGGTACAACGATATTTCGATTTCGTCCTCAACCCCTAAAATAAGATTCCCTTCTGCCAATTCGAAAACAAGCCGGGGGGGTGCTGGTCTTGCCTCTCTTGAAAGCCATGTAGAAGGATTGTCGGTTGCATTTAGGTGTCTAATTACAAATGATACAGAATCTTTCTCAAAAAATCGTTGCGTATTTACATACGAAGTTACGTCCCATCGAACGTAGCGAGAGGAGCCGCCCGTGAGAATAACCGTATCCAAAGCTAAAGAGGCAGTGGTTTTCCGGTTGTCCCAGGTCATAGCCTCGGTCCAGTCATTTCGTTGCAGTGGAAATGCGGCCACCATGGTTCCTTCGGGGCCAACTCCATAGAGCTCTAACCAAACATGCAAAATTTGTGAGTTAACGGTGCTTACATTGAAACCCACATACGCTTCTCGGCTAAGCCCCTGGCTATCGGATCGTCTTGCCTGAAGCCTATCTCGATCCGTTATTCCTAACGAACTAGTGGCGAATTCGCCATCGCGCACATAGCAGTCTTTGCTTGCAAATAGAATAGTTGAATCTAAACTTACAAGTGGCTGTAAACTAACGGTAAATGGCACATTGATTGTAGCGGCATTGCCTTTTCCATCGCGCACAAAGATGAAAAGACGATAATTTTTTTTGTCGTCAGGTGCAATAAAAGTAGCAGAGCCGCCATTTTGTGATACAACCAACCCGGGTATGTATTGAATGGTTGCCGGTGGCGAGTTAGTCATACCTGTTTGCAAGTCAGATTGAATGAGGTACTCGAATGTAAGGTCATCACCATCGGGGTCAGAGGCCTGTATCGTTACTAAATTTCCAGTGTCTTTAGTTATAGTGGGGTTTTGGGTGGCTGTTTTACCTTCAATGGTTGCCGATGTAATTCTGGGTGCGCGATTTAACGGATAACTTCCCGACCAGTTTTTCTGCATTTCCTCAACGGCCTGCGTGCGGTCGCTGCTATTTGGTAAAAACAATCCATACCAAGTAGGGGTTTGCTCGAATTTATCCGACCATAAAAAAACATAAGAACCCAGACATTTTCCCGGATGCGCTGCAATCGAATTCTGATATCTGCTTTTATACAACGCAGCTTTTTCAGTGCTGGAAGCTTCTAATGGAGCACCCCAGCTTGTTTTGGGAGATTCCCATTGCCCATTTGGACCCCATTCGGTTATAAGGTATGGTTTGTTCCAATTGGCAGTTTGAAGCGTTTGGTCAACACCGCCAATGCCTCCGTAGGCATTCACGCCAAGCATATCAAGGTCAGGTGCTCGCTGTTTTATTAAAGTAGCTTTCGTAACATCAATTCCGGCTACTACCGTAAGAGTTGGATGGTTGCCATCTTCTTGTTTAATCATTAATGCTATTTCATTAATCGCATTCCACACTTTTGGGTTGTAATTTGCCACGCCCAGTTCAACTTCGTTCCCGATTCCCCAGGCTAAAACTGCCGGATGGTTTCTATATGACTGCACCATGGAGCGAAAGCCCGCTAACTGCGCCTGAATAGCAGCCTCGTTATTGTAATCAAAACCATGTTGCTCGTGCCCGACCCAAAGCCCCATTAGCACGGTTATTCCCAAGCTATGAGCCTCGTTCAGCAAATCGATTGTGTTTATGTCCGTTCCCCAGGTTCGTATCGAATTGCCCCCTGCTGCAACCAGTGTGGCAAGTTGCCGATCTCCACCACCACCTTTTATAAAATAAGGTTGGCCTTCTCTAATCACTTGATAATTGCCCACGCTACCTTCAATAATTACTGGTATAACCTGGGCCGATGTCTGCCAAAAAGCAGTGCATAAGAAAAACAGCGTAACGTACCTTTGCATATTTATAAGGTTTGGGATTAAAAAAACAACCCCGCACAAGCGGGGCTGTTGTAAAATGAAATTATTCCTAAATAATGCCCCTACCTATTTATTCGGATTCTTATCGAAGTCCTTTGCATCAATCGTTCGGATATTGTCTATAAAGTACGAATTATGGTCGTCACTAATACTGGCTACCACGCCTGCATTCCAACCATTGCCTTCGCCAGGCATATCAAACCAACCGTCTTTGTTTTTGAAGGAAGTTAGCCTGTTGTTTATTATTATCGAAAAGTAATTAATTTGATCTAACCCAACGGCCTGATCTTGAAGCGCGGCAGGCGAGGTAGAGGTTTGTATGGCCGGGGCGAAATTATTTCTTACCCATTTGGCTGAACCTGTTTTAGTCTCATCACGTGTAAACGATCCCGATACACGGCTAAAAGTAACGGTTTGCCAGCCACCAGCCTGAGCGATAGAGCCAGCCAGATAGAATTTTTTGCCTCTTACATCGCCATCATTCCATGCCCACGAAGCTTTGTTGCCTACTTCAATGGTTACGGGTATCGAATTTACTATGCTGTCATTCGATTCATACTTCCAACCTTTTTTGTTAGCTGCGGTGGCCGGGGGAGCGAATATGCTGGTAGAGGTGAGTTTCCATGATAAGTCTACGTTTTCTTGCTTAGTGCCATCAACGTTATCCGGATTTTTGTGTAACGTAGCCAATTTAGGCACTTCTTTAAAGAACATATTCATTTGCAGCACCCGCTCGCCCGATACTACTTTTTGAATATCATCTTCGCTAATTGAGTTATTGAATTCAACTTGTATAGCTCCACCACCTTGAAAAAACCATTCATGAGCTCCCTTTCTATCTGCTTGCAGTACCTTGTTTGCAGTATTACCAGCCACAGGATCGGCAACATCAAAAGTGAGGGTGTAAGCATTCTCCCAAGAATTTGGGCCACTGTCGCGTGTAATACTTTTAACTGTATTATTTGGAATGGCAGATTGGAAGTTAAAAAGCACAATTGGATTTCCCCTAAAGTCAGGATTTTGAACTGTTAACTCACTTGAAAACTCTGTTTTTTTAGGTACCGGCTGATTGTCAGTTACCTCGAAAATAAGCGAAGTAGGGCCAAGGGTCGCATTGGCAGGTACTGTGTAATCATATTCAAATGTATCTTCATTAACAGGTGCGGTAGTTCCGTACGCTTTAATTGAAATACCGCCAAGAGTCACGTCATTCAAGCCGCCAGCAGCCGCCACTGCCACCGTATATTTAACTACATCACCCGGAAATGGCTGCGAGTTATTGACTGTAACAGCAATGGTAGGAGCCTCAAAAACAGGATCGTCATCTTTGCATGCACCCAAAAATGCAACCGTAGCCAACAGCCACAAGGAAAGAAACCTTTTAAATTGATTCATAATACTTTACGGTTTAAGATTAAAAATGGTATTTATGTTTGAGATATAATTCTTAAAAATATTCGATGCAAACCATTGCAGCCGATTACACCGCGGTTTATTTCATTTATTTGCCCCTTTTAAAAATACTATTGATCAATTTTTATACGCTTTAATATCACCTAGTTATTGAAAAATACGTTTTTTTAGACTTTGTTTGATCTCAATAATCTTTTTATTCGCAATAATACTTGTGCCCACTTGGCTAAAGAGTCTATTGCGACATCTTGCACATCCTTGTACCTTTAAATATTCACCTTCACTAAGCATCCATGTTTTCAAGGTTATTTAGCAGCAACATAGGTAGAGCAATGGCTCTTTTTTGCCCCATTTTGGCATTTCTTGCCCTTGGTTGCAAGACTGATAAAGGTCAAGATGAGTTGGTAAGCCAGACATCGATTGCACCCAGATTTACACTGCTATCCTCTCAGGCAACAGGTATTAAGTTTAAAAATGTTCTTTTAGAAAATTCGCAAATCAACTATTTTGATAATCCCTACATTTATAATGGCGGAGGCATAGCTGTAGGCGATATAAATAATGATGGATTGCCGGATTTGTACTTCGTTAGCAATATTTTTTCAAATAAACTCTACCTCAATAAAGGCAACCTTTCTTTTGAAGATATTAGTGTAAAAGCAGGTGTAGAGGCATCGCGCGGGTTTAAAACTGGCGTTGCAATGATTGATTTGAATCATGACGGCTGGTTGGATATTTATGTTTGCCGAAGCCACCATCAGGACCCTGCCGTGCGGGCAGACTTTGTCTACATCAACAACAAAGACCTCACCTTTACCGAAAAAGCCACAGCAATGGGTATTCATGGTAGTGCTTACACTACCCATGTAGCCTTTCTAGATTACGACAAAGACGGGGATTTAGACATTTACCAGATAAATCATCCGCAGGATTTTGATCAAGGGGTGCGCGTTCGATTAAAAGTGGACGCAAGCCAAAAATTGGTGCGGAGAACAAACCCCGATAGCCCCGATCATAGCGATCATTTATATAACAATAGGGGTGATGGAACTTTTGAAGATGTTTCTATACAGGCTGGAATAAATAACTCTGCTTTTGGACTCAGTGCTTCGTTGATTGATGTCAATAACGACTCGTATACAGATATTTATGTTGCCAATGATTTTATTGAGCCTGACATGCTTTATGTTAACAATGGCAACGGCACGTTTAGTGAAAGGTTGAATGATTATTTCAGGCATACTTCCCAAAATAGTATGGGGTCCGATTTTGCCGATTTTAATAATGATGGTTTGGACGACCTGATCACCCTTGATATGCTGGCCGAAAGCAACCAGAGGCAAAAGCTGATGACCACCTCAATGGTACTGGATCGGTACGAAACGCTGGAACAGTACGGCTATGGTCATCAAATTATGAGAAACATGCTACAAGTAAACAACGGCAACGGTAGTTTTAGTGAGATAGGCTGGTTAGCAGGCGTAGCCGCAACAGACTGGAGTTGGTCTTCCTTGTTTGCCGATTTTGACAATGATGGTTATAAGGATATTTTCATCAGCAATGGAATTCGCAGAGACATGACCGATTCGGAGTATATCCAGTTCAAGCGAGATACTATCGAACTGGTTCAAAAGACGGGCGATCCTTATGTAACTGCGCAAACCATGCAAAAATGGTTGGATAGAATGCCGCAGGTAAAAGTTCATAATTACATGTTTAAAAATACCGGAAAGCTTAGGTTCAACAACGTGTCGATGCCATGGGGTTTTGAACGTAAAACATTTAGTTGCGGCACGGTATATAGCGACTTGGATTTAGATGGCGATCTGGATTTGATTATCAACGATCTTGATAGCGAGGCATTGATTTATCGAAACGATGCCGAAGATTTTCCAAACCATAATTATATCCAGTTTGTATTTGAAGGTTCTGACAAGAACGTGTTTGGTATTGGAGCAAGGGTAGAACTGTACACTAAAAACATGACCCAATTTAACGAGGTAAAAGTAAGCCGCGGGTTTCTCTCCTCGGTGGAACCTGTTTTGCATTTTGGAGTAGGTGGTGCGCCAGAAGTGGATTCGGCAAAGGTGATTTGGCCAGATGGAAAAACGCAGGTGTTAAAAAATGTTAAATCAAATCAGCGCATTAAAGTTCGCTATAGCGAATCTAAAATTCGGCCAAAAAGCAAGTCCGTAAAGAAAGCCGCCCCCTGGTTGCAGGAATACGTGCCAACTGATTTTAAGTTCGGCCATGTGGAAAACACCTACAACGATTTTGAAATAGATAGACTCCTTCCCCACAAACTTTCCAGCGATGGGCCAGCGTTAAGTGTGGCCGATGTTAATGGCGATGGACTGGACGACTTTTATTGTGGTGGTGCCAAAGGATATAGCGGAGTATTATTTTTACAAATAAAAAACGGTCAATTTAAAGCAACCGATCAAACTATTTTTGCCACCGATTCTGCCTATGAGGATACCGCAAGCCTTTTCTTGGATACTGATGGTGATACCGATCAGGACTTGATTGTAGTGAGCGGTGGCTCTGAGCAAGGTAGTTCCGGTAAGGCCTATCAAGCCAGGTACTACGTAAATAACGGCAAAGGCATCTTTACGAAAGAAGAATTTCCGGTTATCGATTTTAGCAGTTCGTGCATTAAGTCGTCCGATTTTGACCGAGATGGCGATTTAGATCTATTTATTGGCGGCAGGGTAGTGCCGGGGCAGTATGGCAAAAATCCGCGCAGCTATCTGTTCAAAAACAATATGGGAAAATTTGAAGACGTAACGGCACAGTACAACAAGGAATTGGCGCACATCGGTATGGTTACCGATGCCACCTGGGTTGACCTTAACAACGATCAATTTCCAGAACTGATTGTAACAGGCGAATGGATGCCCATCACAATATTTCAGAATAACAAAGGAAAAAATTTTACTGATGTAACAGCCAAATGGGGTTTGGATAAATCAAATGGTTGGTGGAACTGCATTAGCCAGTTTGATGCCGATGGTGACGGAGATATAGACTTGGTTACCGGAAATCTTGGTTTGAACAGTTTGCTCAAGGCAACGGCAGAAAACCCTATGGATATTTTTGTTAGCGACTTTGATCAAAACGGAAGCAGCGAGGCTGTCATTTGCAGTTATATAGATGGAGAGAGTTGGCCGCTGCCGCGCAAAGAAGTGTTGATACAGCAAATACCATCTTTAAAAAAGAAGTTTGTTAGATTTGAAAAGTATTCCAAAGCAACTATCCAGGACATTTTTTCACCTGATCAGCTATCGAAGGCTATTCATAAGCAAGTCTTTACACTCTCATCTACACTTTGGATAAATAACGGAAAGACATTTGAACCCAAAGATTTACCAATTGAAGCGCAAGTTGCCCCGGTAAACGCAATTATGCCTGTTGATTTAAATGCCGATGGGCTACCAGATTTGGTTTTGGCAGGCAACAACTTTGGCGTTCAAGTTGAACTTGGCCGATACGATGCAGGCAACGGTCTTTTGCTGATGGCTGCAAAAGAAGAGGATGTCTTCTACAAGCCACTCACTATTAACGAAAGTGGTTTTTATACTCCGCAGGTGGTAAAACACCTGACGCCTATAACCAATGCATCCAAAAAGAGTTTTATAGTTGCCAACAACAACGCCAACCTCCAGTTTTTTGAAATAAAAAAATGAAACTAAAGTTTCAAAATTGAAATGCTCATAAGGTGGTATATCCTCTTCGCAGTTGCTTTTAGCCTTGCTGCCTGTTCAAAGCCAAGTCAATTCAGGCAAATTCCATCAAACCATTCAGGCATCACGTTCTCCAATACATTAGACGAGACTGACGAATTTAATGTGTTTGATTTTGAATATGTATACAATGGTGGTGGCGTAGCCATTGGAGATATCAATAACGATGGACTTGAGGATATTTATTTTACCGGAAACACCACATCCTCGCGGCTTTATATAAACCGGGGCGGTTTTAAATTTGAAGACGTGACAGAAAAGGCAGGCGTTGCTACCCAAGCCTGGGCAACCGGTGTAACAATGGCCGATGTAAATGCCGATGGTTGGCTGGATATTTATGTTTGTAAGTCTGGTCATTCAGATTCACTTCTTAGAAAAAACCTATTGTTCATCAACAACAGGAATGAGACTTTTACAGAACAAGCCATTGAATTTGGACTGGCATCTACCCGCTACTCAACCCAAGCAGCATTTTTTGATGCCGATCGCGATGGGGATTTAGATATGTATCTACTTAACCACTCTAACCGAGATAGAGATGCTACCGCACTCATACCTCCGGTTACCGATGGCAGGGCTTATAGTACCGACCAGTTTTTTGAAAACCAGGGCAATGCTTACAAAGATGAATCGGCAAAGGCGGGCATTACCTTTGAAGGCTACGGGTTGGGTGTGGTAGTTTCAGACTTTAATAAGGATGGATGGGATGATATCTATATAGCTAATGACTATGTATTCAATGATCTTTTGTACATCAACATGTGTGATGGCACATTTACTAATCGCGCCAAGCCTTTACTTAAACACACCAGCCATTTTAGCATGGGTGTTGACGCTGGCGATATCGATAATGATGGTTGGATTGATATAATGGTAGCGGATATGATGCCCCCGGGTAACGAACGGCAAAAGCGGTTAAGTGGGCCGGTAAGTTACAATCGCTATCAGATGGCCTTGAAGGCCGGCTATCAGCCATCTTTTATGAGAAATACACTTCAACTAAATCAACTTGGGCGCGAATTTTCTGAAATAGGAATCTTAACCGGAATGCACGAAACAGATTGGAGCTGGGCGGTTTTGATGGCCGACTTCAACAACGATTCCTTCAAAGACATTTACATTACAAACGGCTATCTTAAAAATATTACCGACCGCGACTTTTCCGCTTATAGTTACAGCAATCGCAAAGGCAGGTTGGAGGATGGAAAGCAACGCGAAAATCTCAGGGCCGCAATAGCTGAACTACCTGGTGCACAAATTAGCAACTATGCATTTTCAAATAACGGGCAATTAAACTTTACGGATGTTTCAACGGCCTGGTTTGGCAGCCGGCCGTCTTTTTCAAATGGCGCAGCTTACGCTGATTTAGATAATGATGGCGATCTGGATTTGGTTGTTAATAACCTAAACAGCGAAGCCTTTTTGTTTGAAAACAATCTACCGCCCGTAAATTACCTTCAGATTGTTTTAAAAGGTTCAAAATTTAACCCCTTGGGAGAAGGAGCCGTGGTAGAAATTTGGAGGGAAAATGTGTTTTGGCAACGCATTGAAAAACGCACTTCACGCGGATACCAGTCCGCTGTATCGCAGATACTGAACGTTGGGTTATCGGCATCAAGCCTGGTAGACGTTAAGGTAATTTGGCCTGATGGCAACCAACAATTTTTAAAACAGGTAAGCAGTAACCAGCGGTTAACCATAGACTACCAGCAAGCTAGCTCACCCACGGATAAACCAATTAATTGGGCCGCACCTCTTTTTTCAGATATAACAGACTCGGTTGGGCTAGCCTATGTTTATCATGAAAATGAACATGATGACTTTAGCTTTGAGCCACTCTTGCTTTTTAGGCAATCCGCTACAGGTCCGTGTATGGCCGTAGCAGATATAGACGGCAATAACACACAAGACATCTTTATTGGTGGGGCCTCAGGTAGGCCAGCGGTATTATTTAAGCAAACGCCCAACGGTAAGTTTAAAAAATCCGTTTTTCAACCCCAAGATGCTGTTTTTGAAGATGCGGCCGCCATTTTTTTTGATGCAAACAACGATAGCTACCCGGATTTATATGTAGTGAGCGGGGGTAACGAGTTTATTGGTCAAATGCCCTACTACCAAGACCGCCTCTATTTGAATAATGGGAATGGAAATTTTAAAAGACATGAACTTCCTACTGAAACAGCTAGCGGAAGCTGCTTGGCTGCTAGTGATTTTGATAAAGACGGGGATATAGATCTTTTTGTTGGGGGTGGTGCTTATCCGCAACGGTATCCTCTACCAGACAAAAGTTTTTTATTTGAAAATTCGAGCGGCACATTAAAAAAAACGAATCAACAAGCAGGTAAAGAAATTGAAAGGATAGGTATTGTGCGCGATGCTGCATGGATTGATCTTAATAATGATGGCTGGCCTGAGTTAGTACTGGTTGGCGATTTTATGCCACTAACAGTTTTTGCTAATAAAACGGGCCAACTCCAAAATATTACCAAGCAAACGGGCATCAACAGCTTGTTAGGATTTTGGCAAACTATTGAACCAATCGACTTCGACAACGATGGAGACATGGATATTGCACTCGGAAATTTTGGGTTAAATACTGTTATTAAAGGTTCTATAAATGAACCCTTTGGCTGTAGGGCAATTGATATTGATAACAATGGAAGCTTGGATGCAGTATATTCAAGATATATCGACCATGAAGAATGGCCTATGGCCTCTCGCGACCAATTATTGGAGCAGGTGCCAGCGTTGAGACGGAAATTTGTCAATTACGAAACGTATGCTAAAGCCAACCCTACCGGTATACTTGGCACAAAGTTTAACAAAGCGTACTCGCTTACCTTAACCGAGAGCCACTCGGGCATGGCCGTAAATGATGGAACTGGCAGGTTTGAATTTGTTGCATTCCCTCATAAGGCTCAAGTAACCTCTATAAATGATTTTATAACGCTCGATATTGACCATGATGGTTACCTGGATTTGTTGGCCGGAGGAAATAAATTAGAAATGGAGGCTACCTATGGCCCTATTGACGCAGCCTCTTTGTTATTGCTAAAAAATGAACGGGGCGGTTCATTTTCTGCGTCTATTATACCCATGCCTGCCCTGAAAGCAGTTAAAAATATTTTAAACTTAAGAATAGCTGGTTTTTGTGATGCAATCGTTTTCAATAGTAATTCAGACTCTCTTAAAGTGGTTAAAAGCGATTTTTAGTTGTTATTTAACCGTATAATACTATTAAATCCAGCGCATCCTATTCAAACTATCTTTAAGATAACGCTTAACTTACCTGCATTTCATTTAGTTGCAGATGTACTTTCGAATCTAAATATTTAATAGATATATCTATGAAAAGACTTTTACTAGGCTGCATGTTAACTCTTTTCATTTTTTTGGCTGCAAAGGCACAGACAGTAAACGTCACTGGATTTGTTTATGATCAAGCGAAAAGTGCCGTACCAGGTGTAAATATCTTATTGAAAGGAACCAGAGTGGGTACAATCACTGATGCTTCTGGTAAGTATTCAATTACCGCACCTGCGGAGGGAGTGCTAGTATTTTCTTTTATAGGATTTGTCAATCAAGAACAAAAGATAGACAACAGAACTTCTATCACTGTGATATTAGCGGAAAATAGAACAGAATTAAACGAGGTTGTGATTGTTGATATCGGATATGGCTCTCAGCAAAACCGGGACCTTACAACCGCAATATCGAGCGTAAGAGCAACAGATTTAGAAAAGACTCCTGTGCCGAGTTTGGATCAGGCTATGCAAGGCAGAATGGCTGGCGTACAAGTATTTAAAAATACGGGTGCCCCGGGGGGTGCTGTAACTGTTCGTATTCGGGGCACGGCTTCAATTAACTCCAACCAAGAGCCACTTTATATTGTAGATGGGGTTCCAATCAATAATACATTTTCCGGCTCCACCTCCCCGCCCGGTCAGAGTGGCGGAGGCCAAACTGGCAATGAAGTAATTAATGGTTTAGCCGGTATTAATATGGATGATATTGAGAAAATTGATGTTTTAAAGGATGCTGCGGCTGCCAGCATTTATGGCGCACGCGCGGCCAATGGTGTTGTTTTGATTACCACCAAGCGCGGCAAGAGTGGAGCTCCGGCTCTTTCAATCAATTTCTATAGTGGTGTTCAGGCAATGACAAAACGGTACGATTTACTAAACGCCCAACAATATGCATCGGCTGTCAACGCAGGTTTAATTCGGGTGGGTGGTTCAACTAATTTCATCACTCAAACCCCCTACAATACAGATTGGCAAGATGCTATTTTTCAAGTTGCACCGATGTTTAATGGAACGGCACAAGTGTCGGGCGGTGATGATCGAATTCGATACATGGTTTCAGCCGGCTATTTTAGCCAAGAGGGAATTATCGTCAATTCGAAATTTGACAGATTGAGTTACCGAACTAATCTTGATTACAAGGTTTCTGAAAAAGTTAAAGTAGGCACCAATTTAATGTTCTCATTGTCAAATAATAATCGATTGCGTAACAATGGAGGTGCCAATGTGCAAGATGCATTTAATGGCAACTCGGTTTTTGGGCCGAGCGTCTTGTCTAGCGCGCTAGCAAAAAATCCTAACACTCCTATTTTTGCCCCTGACGGAACGGGCTATTCGACAGATAGCTTAACCGCTATTCAAAACCCAGTAGCGTTGGCCGAATTAGGCGATTTTCAATCGCAAGGGTTACGCGTAATTGGAAATGCATTTGTAGAGTACGAGATCCTGAAAGGACTAAGAGTTCGATCTAATGTGGGATTAGATATGCGCGATGAAAATGAAACGTTCTATCAACTTCCTGGCCCAGGATCGCCTACAGGAGCTACCCTTGTAAAGCGAAGTTTTCGCGAACGTATTTTCACCACTGACAGCTATTTTAAATACGATCTGGAATCGACCAGTAAACTTCATACCTACAGTTTTTTGTTAGGGTTTGGTACACAATCTTCTGCCAATGAGGGGTATTGGGTAGGCACGGGTGACATAGCATCTACGAATCAGCGCGAGCTTAATGCGGGCAGTCGTCTATTGCCCCAATATTCTGATGGCGACAATACTTGGGGTATGCTTTCGGCTTACGCTCGAGCCATTTATGATTTTAAAAAGAAATATTATTTGACAGTAACTATGCGCACCGATGGCTCGTCTCGATTTGGCCCCGAGAAGCGCTTTGGTTTTTTTCCAGGTCTTTCAGGTGCTTGGCGAGTTTCGGAAGAAAATTTTTTTTCGAGTTCGATTGTTAACGATTTGAAAGTAAGAGGAAGTTATGGGCTCGCAGGCAATGACCAGATTGGTGCCTTTGGTTGGAGAGCCTCGGCTGATGTGCTGGCTGTAAAGTATCTTTCTCAAGTAGGGGTTGTGCCGATCAGCATAAAAAACGAGGGATATTCTTGGGAGACGAGTGCCTCTGGCAACATAGGAGTGGATATGGAATTTTTAGAAAACAGATTCTCTTTAACGGTTGATGCGTACATAAGAAAAACATCTGATTTATTGCTTGGTGTGCGCTTGCCCCGCACCACAGGTTTTGAAGCAGCCATTAAAAATGTAGGGGATATCGAGAACAAGGGTATTGAGTTTGCCTTGAACTCAAAGATCCTTCAAAAAACAAAGCTGAAGTGGAGTGCCGCTTTTAATATCTCCTTTAATAGAAACAAAGTTACTCGGTTGATTGATGGAAATGACCAAACGGGTGGATTGTTCGGATACTCACATGTTGCGAGGGTTGGGTTGCCCATAGGTTCTATTCAACTTTATCAGTTAGAAGAAACCGTTGATTCTGAAACCGGAAGAAGAAGAATAAAAGATTTAAATGCTAACGGCATACGTGATGTAGGCGATCTGGCTATTTTAGGGAACGCATACCCAAAGCATATCGGAGGGGTAACAAATAATTTCTCCATTGGTCGTTTTGATGGAAGTGTTTTTTTGAATTGGTCGTATGGCAATAAAATAATCAATGATACTCGCTCGTTTATTCAGGATGTAGGCAAATCCACCATCAACGCGGTTGGAACTAACTTATCTGCCGAGGCACTTAACCGATGGACTAAACCAGGAGATGTTACCTCATTTCCAGGTATTGATTACTCTAATAGCGATGTGGTTTCTCCGGGTTCGCTTCCTGCCGGTGGGGTGCCTACCGATCAGAATTTGGAAGATGGCTCGTTCTTGCGGGTAAAAGCCGTGCAGTTAGGATACAATTTATCGCGGGAACGAACTGATAAATTGAAGCTCAGTTCGGTGAGATTTTACG